>JAYVVD010000119.1:0-18087 GCA_043787295.1 Ferruginibacter sp.
TATTGTAAAGAGGCAATGTTAGCTTTTATAGCTGAGTTCATTGTGAGATAATTGAAACCGGTTCCTTTTGCTGTAAAAGCTCCCGCTACATTACCCATTATAGAGTCCTGCTTTATTAATTTACCAATTGCAAAACCAGCTGTGGTTACAAAAAGATCATATTTTACCCTTTCCGGATTTTTAATATTTTTCAGGTAACCTTTTACCGTTATTGGACCATAGCTTGATCTGGCTTTTAGATCCATATCCACATTTTCTGTATTGCCGCTAAATTTGCCGGCTGCTGCTATTTGTTGCGGCAAATTTATTTGTGCCAAAGCCGCAGGCGGTATAAAACCCTGTATGAATGATTTGTTAAAAGCCACATTGGTAAAAGCCAGATCGTATTTAATATTCTTAGGGTCGCTGATGTTGGAAAGATTTATTTTACCGGCAAAAGCTAAATCTTTTGCAGAGGCATTTACATTAGCGGCAATGCTGTTTTTATTGCCTGAAATTCTTCCCCGTACATTTATTAAATCAGGTAATGATGCAAGTTGCGTCTGGTTTGCCGGTGGCACAAATTTCATTAAATCTTTTTTATAAATATTGCTTTGAAGAATATTAAGATCAAATGAAAATCTTTTTGGGTCTGTTATATTAAAGAGTGTTCCGTTTGCACTGATTTTTGATCCCGAAAGACCACTCATTTGTAAATACGGTAGGTAAAGTCTTTGCAAAGTTCCCCTCAGTTCTGTATTAAAATTTAAATATTGGTTGGCAAACTGAGCTTTTGGTAAAGATGTATTTAAAGAAGGCAACAATAAATAAAGATCATTGAATGCTATAATAGAATTATTTAGAGTAGCAACAATAAATGAATTTTGCGGGGTTTTTGTAATGGCAGCAATACTGTCGTATGTTAGTTGAAAAGAATTTTGAATGAGCGAATGTGGCGTTTTCACATAAAGTTTTGTAGCAGATAATAAACTATCTGTAAACATAAAATTTAGATGAGTCGTATCTAATACAAAACCACTTTTATCGCTAAAAGCAAATTGAGAAACTTTTCCTTTTGTTGAATCAGTTGAAAAACGAAATCCTTGGATATTGGCTTTTAATTTTTTTACATCAAGGTGTGCAAAATCCAAACCGGGAGCAGCTTGCTTGTTCACATCATCATATTTTAAATTACTGTTGTTGATGTTTAAATGAGTTGCAGCATAAACCCAGGAAGTTGGAACAGTCTTTACTTTTGGCTGTAATAATATTTTTTGTTTGGCTGATGAAAAAACGATGGTAGCGCTATCCAGTAATAAACTGTCTGCAAGTCCTTTTGCCTGCTCTATGCTGTAAAAGATTTTATTGCCGGCAAGCATTCCAATTTTATTGGCATAATACATTCCGGAGATTTTATTTTCTATCTCAACATTTATATCTTTTAAATTTACATGACTGCCAGAGATAAGAAATTTGTAAGGTGTATTTGTAAGCGTATCAACGGGTAATTTACTGTCAATATTTGTTACAACTTCCTTGTAAGTATTCATGTAAAATTTAACTCCATTTGCAGTCAAATTATCTATGCCAAAATTGAGTCTGTCGGGCTGAAATTTATTAGTTGTTAAATCAAGGTTTTTTATGAATGCATTAAAATTACTTCCTGCATATTTATCCTGAAATTTAAAACCTACGTTTTCAAAAATGAGTTGCTTTAGCGTAAGTTTTAACTCTGCAGTATCCTTGTTTTTTGTAGTTGCTTTATTTCCTGTAAAAGCATTAACCAAAAACTGATAATTAAAAGCTGTATCATTTTCAGCTCTATTAACATTGATAATAATATTTTTTAAAAATACTTTTTTTATGTCTGTATTTCCCTGCAATAATTTTATCATATCAAGATCAACTGCTAACTCTTCACCAAACAATAAAGTATCTTTTTGCTGATCCTGTATAAAGACATTTTTTATTTTGAGCCACTTAGGCAAAGTGTAATCAACCGAGCCAATGGCAACTTTTGTTTGGAGTTTGTTTTCAAGATATTTTACTACCTGATTTCTTACTGTTCTTTTTCCTACGTTGGTATTTATAAATCCAAATAGCATGATAACCAAAATACACACTGAAACAAAAATCCACAAAATTGCTTTTGTAGATTTTAGCAATATATTTTTATCATTTGTCATTTAGGTAAAAAGAAGGTTCAAAAAAAGCCTTTTTAGGCACTCAATTCTTTGCCCTATATGAAATTTTTATGCCCACCTTGCTTAAGTGTAAAACCATTCAATTTAGTGGCACAAAAGCAGGGTATTAATATTGTTGGGGAAAAAGGTTCCCAGCTTTACGCATTCAGTTTTTTTAAACAATTCTCAATATTTGTTGCTGCCCCCAAAACACCTTTAAAAATATCAGCTCTTTTTTCTATAATTTCCTTTGCATTAAAGATGGTAAATTGTTGAGGAGTCAATCCTTTTTTTACTTCTTTCCAGTGTAGTGGCATAGATACAGTTGCACCATTTTTTGGTCGTAAAGAATAAACAGATGAGATGGTTTGACCACTTCTGTTTTGCAGATAATCCAGGTATATTTTTTTGTTGCCACGCTTCTTTAAATTTCTTTCAAGTGTTGTAAAATCCGGTAGCACTTCATTCACCATCATACACAACAAATGCGCAAAGTTTTTCACTTCTTCATAATCATATTTCTTTTTCATTGGCACATAAATATGCAAACCTGTAGCGCCTGAAGTTTTGCAAAAACTTTTTGCCCCGGCTTTGTCTAAAACTTTTTTAAAAGCATTTCCAGTTTCAATAACCTGATCAAAATTATTTTTTTTAGATGGGTCAATATCAATGATCATATAATCTGGTTTGTCAGGAGAATTTATGGTCGAATGCCATGGATTAAGTTCTATACAACCAAGATTATTTAGGTAAGCAAGTGTTGCTTTATCGTTGCAAATTATATAGTCAATTTCTTTTTTTGAAGACTCAGAATACACTGCAAAAGATTTAATAAAATCAGGTGTATTTTCACCTGCATCTTTATGAAAAAAACCTGCATCATTTATACCACCTGGATTTCTTTTTAAAGACTCCGGACGATCTTTTAAATAGGGTAAAATATAAGCAGCAATTGACTGGTAATATTTTGCAACCATTTTTTTAGTAACCTTGTCTTTTGGAAAATATATTTTATTAGGATGTGTAATTGCAACAGAAACTTTATCTGCTTTTATTGAAAAATTTTCATCGTTTTTGGAAGTTTCTTTTTTTACAGGTTGCACCGCTTCTCTATTTTTAATGATTGTATTTTTAACTGGTTTCTGTGCTTCTATATTTGTCTGTTTTACATTTTTGTCGTTTCTGATTCTTAAAAAAACGGGATGCCGCAATTTTTCATCTTTGGTCCATTCTGTAAATTTTACTTCACAAACAATTTGGGGTTTTACCCACGTAACTTTATTATTGGTAATTACTTTTTCTGCAAAAGGAGAATTATTATGCACCAGCGGTTGCAATAAATTAAATATAGTTTTTAATAACTCATTATCATAACCCGTTCCGGCATGTCCTGCGTGCAGCAGTTTTTTATCTTTCATAATTCCTAAAACAAGCGAACCAAAATATTTTCTGCTACCTGTTGGTGCAGTATATCCACAAATAATTACATCTGCTGTTTTATGGTTTTTTATCTTCAGCCATTCGTTACTTCTCTTTCCTGCATAATATTCACTGTCTGCTTTTTTAGCCATTATCCCTTCCAGATTATTTTGTACGGCAGCAGCAAAAAAAGCTATTCCGTTTTCACTAACATGGTCAGCATATTTTATCACTTTATTTTTAGGCATCAACGATTTCAATAATTCCTTTCTGTGAGTTAAGGGCAAATGTGTTAAGTCTTTTCCATCGAGATAGAGTAAATCAAACACATAATAACAAAGGGGAAAATCTTTATTATCCTCATAATGTTGAATTTTTTGAAAATCAGGAAATCCTTTTTCATTGAGCACAACAATTTCCCCATCGAGCACGGCATGGTGTTTTATACTTTTTAGTGCGGTTGTTATTACAGGATAGTTTGGTGAAAAATCATTTCCATTACGGGAGTAAAGTTGTATTGTTTTTGAAGATATTTCAGCAATGGCACGGTAACCATCCCATTTTATTTCGTAGATCCATTCAGCACTGTTAAATGCTTTATCGGCTTCTTTCGCCAACATCGGCGTTATGGGGTTGTTTATTTTTTGTGGGTTTGATCTTAAGCTATAGCGGGCTTTTTTTTTACAAACTCCTTTACTTTCTCAGCAAGTGCATTGTTGATGGGAGAGTTTTTCAACGTTTCCTTTTCGCTATCATACACATTATCGGTAGCAAATTTATCATTGTGTTTTATAAGTAGCCATGTATTGTCTTTATCGCCTGTTCTGTTTTTTATTTTTACAAGTGCAAATTCACCTTTTAGTTTTTTACCCTTTAATACAAATTTTAAATTTCCTGCTTTTAATCCTGCTCTTAACAATTTTTCATTGTCAGCATCTTTATCATCGGTAAGTGCCGTGTATGTTCCTTCGTCCCAAATTTCTACAATGCCTGCACCATAATTTCCTTTGGGAATAACACCCTTAAAATCTTTGTAATCATAAGGATGATCTTCCACCATCATGGCAAGTCTTTTATCAGTGTGGTTTAAGGATGGACCTTTGGGAACGGCCCAGCTTTTTAAAACACCATCCATTTCCAGCCTGAAATCGTAATGTAAATGGCTGGCCCTGTGGCGCTGCACCACAAAAGATAATTGTTTATTGCCCTTTTTTACAGCCGTATCGGGTTCGGGTGTAGCATTAAATTTTCTTTTGCTTTTGTATTTTGTAAGGCTCATAATTAAGAGGCTTTTTTTCGTTTGGTTTCAATGCTTGCTTTTAGTTGCTCCATCAAATCTTTTGCTTTGCTGTGTACCACTTTCATTACAGGAGCAACAGTTTTTATACCTTTCGCTTTTGCATTTATTACTTTCATTAAAGAGGCGGTATAGCTGTCTTTATAACCTGTAATATCAAATTTGCCGGATAGCTGGTCAACCAAAGCAATTGCCATTTTTAACTCTGCAGGTTTCACAACTGTTTTTGCCGGTAACGCTAATTCTGTTGTTGGTCTTATCTCTTCATGAAAACGTATACGGTTTAAAATAATAGCATCGCCCGATACTCTTAATATTGCGAGGTGTTCTTTATTTCTCATTACAAAACTTGCAACACCTGCACGTTTTGTTTTTATCAATGCTTCCCGCAATAAGGCATAAGGTCGTACACCGCTTTTTTCGGGAGCTAAGTAGTAAGGCGTTTCATAATACACACTGTCAATTTCTTCCTGTTTTACAAAGTCAGTAATTTCTATCAGCTTCGTTTTTTCCGCTCCGGCTTTTTCAAAATCCTGCTCATCCAATACAACATATTTTCTGCCTGTATCGTAGCCTTTTACAATATTACTCCATGGAACCTCCTTACCGGTTTTTTCATTTACCCTTAAATATTTAATATGGCTATGGTCTTTTTTATCGAGCATATCCAGATCTACATCGCTGCTTTCTGTTGCGCTGTATAATTTAACCGGTATGTTCACCAAACCGAAGCCAATAGCTCCTGTCCAAATTGGTCTCATAACTCTAAAATTTAAAAAATTGCATTTGCGGGGAATATTTTTTACGAATTAAACCGCTGTTGTAGTATTGCAATTTTTATGCAAAAATAATATCCAATCCTAAAACCTTACTGTTGTTATAAAACAACTTTTGCAGAAAATGAAATGGTGTCTCTTACATCCTTACTTCTTTTCCGGTACTTTTAAACTAAATGAAAAAGATGTGTATTTACCGGGAATTGAACTTACTTTAATACTGCCTTCTGCCTCTGTTACAATTTTCTGTACAATGCTTAATCCGATACCACTGCTTTCAAGACCATAGTTGTCTTTTTCTGCCACTGTACCAAAAAGCTGAAAAATGGATATTTGATTTTCTGTTGCAATGCCCATTCCATTATCTGTTACTTCAAAATGATAATAGCCATTCTGCTCGTTTGCCGATACCTTAATTTCTACAAGTTCTTTATCATTATATCTTACTGCGTTGGTGAATAGATTATTGAAAATCTGTTCAACCTGTATTTTATTAAAATATAAAATATCTATTTCAGTAGAATAAATAAAATTTAGTGGCTTTGGAGATAAAATGGTAGATTTTAGCTGAGCAAAAAAAGAAGTTAATTCAATAGCTTCAACCGTTTTATGCTTTTTTTCCGCAGTTTTTGCATTGGTCAGGATCCCATCTACCATTCTGGTTATCTTATCTGCATTTTTTTTAATGATATCTGTTAGTTGTCTTGCATCAGGCTTCCATTCATCGGCTTCTGCCTCTAATATTTCATTTGCAAGTGTTACACTGGCTAAAGGCGACTTTATATCATGTGCTAAAACCATAGCAAAGGTTTCAAGGCTTTTATTGCTAATTTCCAGCCTTTCCTTCACCATTTCCAACTGCAAATTGTGCTTTCGCAATTCCAATAAACCCATAACCTGTTCAGATAAAATTTTCAATCCCTTTATCTGATCATCAGTTAATGATTTTGTTTCTAAATCATAAACACAAACAGTTCCTATGCTGTAGCCATTTTTATTTATAATAGAAGCTCCGGCATAAAAAGCCAGTTGTGGGCCACCCTGCACAAGTGGATTATACATGAACCTAACATCTGCTTTTGCATCTTCCACCACCATTACATCTTCTTCACCTGCTATAGCATGAGTGCAAAAGGAAAGTTCCCTTTTGTTTTCTTTTAAATCTGTACCAATTGCAGCTTTAAACCATTGCCGGTCCTGATACATGAGCGTAACAAGCGCTATTGGTGTGCCGCATATTATAGATGCAAGAAATGCAATATCATCATAATCCTTTTCGGTGAGGGTATCTTCTATTTTATAGGAATTCACCTCTTTAAGGCGTTCCGTTTCATCAAATTTTTTGAGCATACAATGCGCAAGTTAACTATAAAACTTTACTGATAATTTTAGCAAATGCTGAGGAAAGCAAAATATTATAGACGAAAACTGCAAAATAAAAGCTGGCGGATTTATAACTTTTGCGTGTACTGTTTTATGCTACATACATTAATTCGTAATGCAGTTTTTTTAAAATAGTATCGTATAAGTCATTTTCTACAGATGGAGTATTGGCATTGTTTTCCCGCATTACACTCCAATCTCCATCTTCATTTTCTAAAAATGTAAATATATATTTCCCATTTGCTTCAACAGGGTAAATTGTGCCAGCACAATTTTCTTCCGGTAAAATATTAATATCAACATTTTGCCCGCCATAGTTTACTTTCATTTCAATCGTTTTCATCTTTTTCATTTTAGTGTGATATTAATATTTTCATTATCAGTTTTTCTTCTTTTGTAAGGTCAGTCTTTCCATCGTTTACTTCTATTTTATCAAGTTGTTTAAAGTATTTGTCCAGACGCTGGTTTTCGTATAATGAAATAATAAGCGGATGTACATAATACTTTTTGCATACTGTTCTTGTATTACCCAAATGCTCTGCCACTTTATCGAGCGCCTGCACAACATTTTTTTTTGTTGCGCTTTCATTATCGGCAAAACCAATTTCTTTAAAAGCCAAAAATGCATTTACTGTTCCTGACCATGTTCTAAAATCTTTTGCCGAGAAATCTTTACCACTAATATTTTTTATGTACTCGTTCACCATGCCACTATCAATGCTATGGCGGGTTCCATCTTCCTTGTAATATTGAAAGAGTTCTTTTCCAGGAATATCCCTGCATTTTTGTACAATGGCAGCAAGCTTTTTGTTCTTTAAAGTGATATCATGCTTAATGCCTTTCTTTCCCACAAAAGAAAATTTAACACTGCCGCCACTAAATTGAACATGCTTGTCTTTTAAAGTTGTTAATCCAAATGATCCGTATAATTTTTCGTAAATATTATTACCAACACGTATGTTGGTTCGCTCCATTAAACTCACTACTGTTGCGAGTACTTTTTGCTGGTTAAGCACCGTTACAGATAAATCTTTTTCCAGTTGCAGCCTTATTGCAGGCAGGGCTTTACCAAACTCCAGTAATCTATAAAATTTTGTATGGTTGCGCAAAGCATTCCATGCAGGGTGATAGCGATATTGTTTCCGCAATTTAACATCAACCCCTGTGGCTTGCAAATGACCGTTTTCTAAAGCACAAATCCATACATTTTCCCAGGCTGGTGGTATTACAAGGCTTTTTATTCTTTTAAGATGACCCTCGTCTTTGATCTTTTCTTCTCCCAAAGCATAAAAAAAATTCTTTGCCTTTTTTTGCCTTATAATTCCAGGTATGGCATCGCTGACATAAACCAAATTAGCCGCTTCGGCAGTTTTTACGGGATCTTTAATAATTTTTGCCATTTCTTTTTTCGGCAATAGTTCCACCATTTCTTCTATAGCTGTCATGATAAGAAAACCGTGTTTTAATTCGATGTATTTTATATAAGAAAGTTTTATGCCTGTCCATAGTGAGTATAATTCTTCCTGTTTTTCTATACTATAATGTTTTTTCTACAAACTATGTGTAAACGTTTCTACGTATTTATAGTTTAAATAACAATTAACGATAAAAATTAATTGGTACATCATTTGAATTTTTTTTATTACAAAAATTACGTTATGCAATACAATGATACCCACCTTACTTTTTTAAGTGAAAAGATAATGGAAACGAAAGTTGCATTGTTTAAATCTGAAATAAATTCAGAATTATCGTTGCCCACAAACGTTATTCAAACTATTAGTGTAGATGAAGAAGGAAATATTTATTTCTTTACATCGTGCAACGGAAATTTTGCAAAAAATATTGATCATCCTTTTTATGCCTATTTAGATTATCATAAAAAAGGCTATGGCGAAAGACTTTGTATAAGTGGAAAAGCCGTGATTGTAAAGGAGGAAAATGAAGACATTCAGTCTGAAAAAAATGACTTTGGAATTTCTGAAAAATCTATCGTATTAATAAAAATGAAAATAATGCAGGCAGAATTTGTTGGACAATCACTGCATCAACAATTATCATTGCCTCAAAAAATTAAAAACTCATTTAATCATCTGTTTTTTCCATCAAATCAACATCATTATAAATTTGGATAACTTGCAGAAACATTAGATTATATTTTGGTATAAGAACCAGCAGCAACATTTAACGACTCAAAGCAATATAATAAAAAACCCCGGGAAGATTTTTCCAGGGGTTTTTTATTTTTATGGTTTTTATTTTGATTTAAACTTTCCTATTGCCTCCTTACTAAAACTGCTCAAAATTAATTTGCCGCTGATGATTGCACGTTCATGTAAAAGTGTATCCCAGTTTTCGGTTCCTTTCCAAAAAATTTTTTTCATTTCTGCCATTGCTTCCGGATTTGAGTGGGCAAGTGTATTTGCGAGTCTCTTTACCGATTCATCCATATTGGTAACGTTTTCATGCACTTCTGCAAACAAACCTTTCCGCTTTGCCCAATCAGTGTTGCGCCACATAGTAGCATCTATAGAAAGTGCACTAAAAGCAGCCACACCAATTTTTCTTTCCACAGCAGGGCCAACAACAAATGGTCCTATGCCTACAGCAAGTTCGCTTAGTTTTATATCTGAACCTTCTACTGCAATGGCATAGTCTGCAGCTGCAGCAATACCCACACCGCCACCAACACATTTACCCTGTATACGTACAATAATAAATTTGGGGCAACGACGCATATTGTTGATCACATTGGCAAAACCATTAAAAAACTTTTCGCCGCTTGCTGTATTATTGATCTGCAGCAATTCATCAAAAGAAGCACCTGAGCAAAACGACTTATCGCCAGCACTTTTTAAAATGATAACTTTTGTTTCAGTATGTGTGCCTGCAAAATGAATTTCGTGTGCCAGCTTTTCCAGTTGCCTTGTTGGCAGGGAATTACTTTGTGGATGGCTGAATTCTATTGTTGTAACTCCTCCATGTGTTTCAGATATTACATACCCTTCTTGTGTTTCTGTCATCATATTAATTTTGTTTTACCGCAAATGCGCCAGGCACAATGGGTTTTTTATGCTTTATAATTATATCTTTTTTGCCGCCAGTTGAACTGTAAATATTTATACTATCCAAAATTATCGCATCAATCTATTTTGTTTTTCATTTCCACCATCGTTAATATCGTTCCTACACCAACAGCCTCATCAGTATCATCCAATATTTCTACGAACCATTTTACAATCCCCTTTGGTATATCCTGTCCCTGCACAAATGGTACATCAGGACTAACATCTTTGAGTTCCTGTGCAGTTTTTTCTTTACAGGTAAAACGAATGTAAATAGAATTACCCGCATACACCGGTTTTACAAAACGCATATCATCTATACCATAATTTAATAACACGGGATTCTTTTCAAAGCTGTCAACAAACAAGCCAGCTGCGGCACTGTTAATAAAATAACCGTGTGCTACCTGTTCTTTAAACATGGTTCCTGTAAAATCTGTTTCTCTTTTGTGCGCATAAAAATGATCGCCGCTAAGTGTAGCAAATGCATCAATATCTTCGGCAGTTATTAAACGTTTTTTACTGATGAGCTGGTCGCCAATATTTAGTTCTTCAAAATATTTTTTAAAAGGATGTTTTGCTTCTATATTTCCTGTTGCATTTGGTTGAAAAACATTACTGATGGCGGTAATCATATCCGGTGAACCCTGTATAGCCGTGCGTTGCAGATAATGTTTTACGCCACGCATACCACCCATTTCTTCGCCACCACCTGCACGCCCAGGGCCGCCATGTACAAGCGATGGCAATGGCGAACCATGACCAGTACTTTCTTTTGCACATGCTGCGTTGAGTACCAAAATTCTACCATGATGTGTAGCCGCACCAATAACATATTGTTTTGCAATAGCAGCATCAGCAGTTACAATCGATGAGCACAAACTGCCCTGTCCTTTTTTACTTAAGGCTATGGCATCATAAATATCTTTATAAGGCATTAATGTACTAACGGGTCCAAATGCTTCTATATTGTGTGGCTCTTCGCTGGTAAACGGTGTTGTATTCAATAATAGAATGGGACTTAAAAATGCACCTGTTATTTCATCTGCATCAATTACAGCCACATTATCCAGCGAGCCATAAATTATTTGTGAAGATGCCAGAATTTTTTGCACCTGGCTGCGAACATCGTTTCGCTGATCCTGCCCCGCCAATGCGCCCATGCGCACTTTTTCATTTAACGGATTACCAATTGCAGTGGTAGCTAATGCAGTTGTAATAGCTTTCTGCACGTCTTCGATTTTATTTTCAGGGACAAATATTCTGCGTATGCCGGTACATTTTTGTCCGGCTTTTACTGTCATTTCTTTCTTTATTTCCTTAATAAAAATATCCCACTCCCGCATGCCCGGCTCAACATCTGTACCCAAAACAATACAGTTTAATGAATCGGCCTCCATATTAAATGGAACGCTTTGTTTTAAAATGTTTGGGTGAGATTTTAATTTTAAACCCGTCTCTGCAGAGCCGGTAAATGTTACAACATCCTGCGAATTTACATAATCCAGCATATTGCCTGCGCTACCACAAATAAGTTGTAGTGCGCCATCGGGCAAAATACCCGATGCAATAATTTCCCTAACCACAGCTTCGGTAAGATAAGATGTAACTGTTGCAGGTTTTACAACTGCTGGCATTCCTGCCAATAAATTACAAGCAATTTTTTCCAACATACCCCAAACGGGAAAATTATATGCGTTTATATGAACAGCCACACCTTCTTTTGGCACCAAAATATGGTGCCCCATAAAAGTATTTTCTTTGCTTAGGTTAATTGAATCACCATCCAAACAAAAAGATTCGCCAGGTAATTTTCTGCGCAGCGTTGCATTGCTGAAAAGATTTCCGATTCCACCTTCAATATCTATCCAGCTGTCAACCCTTGTAGCACCGCTTTGGTAGCTAATTTTGTAGAAGGTTTCTTTGTGCTTGAACAGGTGTAAGGCAAGGGCCCGCAGCATTCTTCCTCTTTCCTGAAAAGTCATTTTGCGTAAAGCGGGGTTTCCTTTTTCGCGGGCATATTTTAAAACCGCTTCAAAATCTAAACCGTTTGAAGTAGCATTTGTAATAACAGTTCCATCAACGGCATTGTATAATTCTGCTCCTTCACCATCACCCTCTATCCAGTTTCCTGTAATATAGTTTCCCAGTTTTTGCATTTTAATTGTTTGTTGTAGCAAAGCTAAGCAATGAAAAGAAAACTGTAAATTTATAGCAATAAATATATGTTATACCGAAGTGAAATAATATTTAGTCCAAAGCCTTTTCTTATCTCTATAATAGCATCTAAGATTTACAAATAAGCATTCGGTAAATGAAAAAATATTTCTTTATAATTTATACGGTGGTTCTATTTATTAGATGTAAAACAACAAAAATTTATAATTGCTAAGATTTCAAAAAAAAGGGTTGCATGTGTACAATGATATACAAGCCAGTATATGGGTGCGATGGCAAACCATACAGCAATGCTTGTGTTGCAGTCTGCGCCAGTGTAAAATCGTGGGTAGAAGGGGAGGGTAATAAATAATTACCGATCAAATAAATTTAATAATGATTTTGCCAAGAGTATTTTTTAAAAATTCTCCGGCAAGTAAATCGTTTTGTGAAACATTGGGTTAAATCGCTTTAATTATCTGCTTTCCTTATTATGTATTTAAGAAGCAAGCTACATCAATGAAAATTGTTTTAGATGATGCACAACATGTTTATGATGCAACCTTATCCATTCATTAAAATTTAGTATTCCAAATACCGGATGTAAAGTTTTTCTTTCTGTGTTCTCTTCAAAATATACTGAAAAATTTGCAACGGCTGTTCGCAAATATTTTTTTGCTTCTTCCAAAGATGCGTACCGAAGTGGCAGTGGTTTTTCGCCTATAAGTGTAACTGGTGCTTTGGTGTTTTCTTTAAATGCTTTTTCGCTCATTAAAAACTCCATATAGCGGGGAAGGTGCTCTTCGGGAGTTATTAATTCTACTTTTACTTTTTCAGTTGCTATATTAAAAAAGTCAGTCAGGTGCTCCACCATTTCCTGTGCATTCATTACGCCCCACAATGGTTTTGTTTCTTCTGTGAGGTGCTCCAGTTTTTCTAATGAGCCGCTTGTAACAAAATCTTGTTTCGCAGAATCCATGAAATGATTTTTTTAATTTAAATAAAAAAGCAGACTTAAAGCCTGCTGTCTATTTCTGTACAAATTCTTTTAAAAATATCATCTATACTTCCTTCACCGGGTATCATTACAACTTTATCAAATTTTATGTAATGCTCGGCTACAGATTGGGTTTCCGTTTTATAAACACTTATTCTTTTTGCAATTATTTCCGGATCACTATCATCGGGCCTGTTGCTGGTAGCACCCCGTTTCATAAGCCTGTCTGTAATTTCTTTTTCGCTTACATCTAAACCAATAAATAAATTTATAGTTTCTTTTTTCTGCTCCATTAATGCATCCAGAGATTGTGCCTGAGATTCAGTTCTTGGAAAACCATCAAATAAAAAGCCTTGCGCTTCCGCATTTTGATCCACGCAGGAATTGATCATACCAACAACAACTTCATCTGGTACTAATTGTCCCTTAGACATCAATTTTTTTGCTTCTAACCCAAGCACAGTTTGTTTTGCAATTTGCGAACGCAATAAATCACCTGTACTCAAATGTACAAGATGGTATTTCTCAATTATCTTTTCACTTTGCGTACCTTTTCCACTGCCTGGAGGACCAAAAAGTATTATATTAAACATATGCCTGCGTATAATTTGCGGTTCGGGTAAAGATAAGGTAAAATATATTTTTTTTGAAAGATGATAAATTCACCCAAAAATGATTATTTTTCAAATTGACATCATATATAAAACCTGTAATTAAGAGAACAGATATTCCACATCTGATTTGCTGAGTGCCTTCACAAAATTAGCATCATCTGCAATCAATTCTTTGGCAAGAATTTTTTTACGTTCCTGCAATTGTAAAATTTTATCTTCAATGGTATCGATACAAATCATACGGTAGGCAAAAATATTTTTAGTCTGCCCGATCCTGTGTGTTCTGTCAATTGCCTGTTGCTCTACTGCGGGGTTCCACCAAGGATCAACTATATAGACATAATCAGCCGCAGTTAAGTTAAGCCCGACACCACCCGCTTTCAGTGATATTAAAAACACGCGGCACTCATCGTTATTCTGAAAATTTTGAATGGCTTTTTCCCTGTCTATTGCCGAAGTGCTTCCATCAAAATATTCAAATGGAATATTGTTTTCTATTAGTTTTTGTTTGATGAGGGCCAACATTCCCAAAAATTGCGAAAACACGAGTGCTTTATGATCGCCAATGTTTTCAACTATTTCCCTTGTAAGTTCATCCAATTTTATGGAATGGTTAGGGAATTTATCTTCTTCATTTAATATCGCGGGACTATCACAAATCTGGCGCAGTTTCATTAAGCCCTGTAAAATAGTAAGCTGCGATTTTTGTATTCCCTGCTCTTCAATAGTACCAAGTATTTTATCCCGGTAACTGTTGCGGTAAGCATCGTATATTTTGCGTTGTTCTTTTTCCATTTCGCAAAAAAGTATCTGCTCTGTTTTTTCAGGAAGATCTTTTGCCACCTGTTCTTTTGTGCGGCGTAGAATGAATGGATACAACAATTTTCGCAAATGTTCTTTTTGCTCCTGCTCACCAAATTTATCAATTGGGTTTGCAAATTCATTTCTAAAAAATTCCATGCTGCCAAGCAAGCCGGGATTTAAGAAATTCATTTGCGCATAAATATCAAACGTGTTGTTTTGTAAAGGCGTACCACTCATGCAAACACGGTTGGTAGCATTTAATAAAGAGGCTGCTTTTGTAACTTTCGATGATGGATTTTTTATTGCCTGGCTTTCATCCAGCACCACATAATCGAAATGTATTTTTAAAAATAATTGTATATCACTACGCAGTGTACCATAAGTAGTAATGATGATGTTGGCAGTTTTCAGTTCTTCAATATTTCTTGTTCGGGTACTGCCATGGTGAACATGTGCCACAAGCGATGGTGTAAACTTTTTTATTTCATTCTGCCAGTTATAAATGAGAGTGGTTGGGCATACAACAATCGAAATAAGCGATTCGTTGGTTGCCTTAAAATGATCCAACATTGTAAGTGCCTGCACTGTTTTACCGAGCCCCATATCATCTGCTAAAATACCACCCCAACCAACATCATTTAAATAACTTAACCAGCGGTAACCTGCCAGTTGGTAAGGGCGCAAAATTAGCTCTAACTGAGCAGGAGCTTCGATTTCGGGAATATTTTTATACTCTCTCAAGCGTTCATATTTTTCGTCCAGCGCAAAACTCATTTCTTCTTCGTTGCGGTTTTCGTACAGGTCATCTATTACACTCATGTGGTATTTGCTTAAGCGGAGTTTATCGCTTCTGCCATCACCCACTTTAAATAAAAGCGAATATTTTTTTAACCATTCATCAGGTAAAATTCCCAAAGTGCCATCACCTAACTGTACAAAAGAACGCTTTTCTGCCAGTGCTCTTTTTATTTCTGCAATGCCTACTCTTTGCTCACCAAATTCAATTTCTACTTTTGCGTCAAACCAATCTTGCCCGCTGCTAACATGAATATTTGTGTTAGGCCGTGCGGTGTTAAACCTAAAGTTTTTTAATGCTTCAAAACCATGCACCGGTATTTTCATTTCTTTCATGGCATCTACAAAAAGAAAGAACCAATTATTGCGCAACACATCTGCACCTCGCAAAACAAGACTGCCCGTTTCTTGCTTAGCAATAAAACCTGAATGAAGACTTTCCAGCTTAGCCATAAAAATATCTTCTGCATCTTTATTGCGGTATATCTGTAAAATTTTATCGCCATCAGGTATTATCAACACTTCTTTATCACCTGCTTTTGTTTCAAAACCTTTGTAAGAAAAAATGGGTTGAAAAAGTAAATATTCCCCCCGTTCCTGCAACATTAATTTAATATCAGGCACCGAAACTTTTACTTCCTTCACCAAAGATTTATCAAATTCAACTTCATATTCTTTCGTTAACGGAAGAATAATATTTTCCATTTTGTCTGCCCAGTTGCTTTTACTTAACGCAATATTGCCTTCTCTTATAAATTTTTCTGCCTGCATTACATCTTCCGTTTTTTGCCATGTATACATTACATCTTCATACAAAAAAACAAGGCTGCTGCTTGATTTGTTTTCAGTAAATGCAATCGGTTCACCTCCAATTTTTACCATACACGAAATTTCGAACTGGCTTTTTTTAGGAGCAACCTTAAATACCGGAGATAAAAATTCATCGCTCAATTCTGTCTCCTGTAAATTAGCAGTTTTTAATTTTTTAGAACCCGGCAATATAAATACAAATGGATTGTTGCATTGCTCATCAAAAATCTTTCGCAGTTTTGGGTGAAGATATTCAGTGATCAACTGTTTTGTTTCTTCAGGTAAATCATCACCATCGGTGTGAATAATATTTTCCCAGATACCGCTAAATGGGGAGTTGCGGTTGAGGTATTTATTAATTTCATTTTCCTGCAATTTTCTTACCTGTTGAAAAAGCGATTTATCGTCTTCCGAAAAATCTGATGTATCAACAAATTTTGTAAGATCAATGGCTTCTGTTTTACCCAAATATTTTTTGTTGTCTTCATCAGGTTCACCCTGTATAGCATCTACCGTAAAACCGGGATAATTTTTTGAATTAAAATTAAACACAAGCCCTAACCGCATGCGCTTTAGTGTATCAACTTCCTTTTCCTGCTGCGGCAAATTTGTAATTGGTACAAATGCAGGGGCTATTCGGTATGTTGGAATAGGAGACGGCGTTGCAGCAACCACCCGCTTTATAGAGGTATCCAATACTTTTAAAAAGGGTTTACTGTCTTTGTATGTAAATTCAAATTTACCGGTAAGGTCATCTGAAAGGCTGTAACCGTAAATCTGCAATAATTTATTTTTTTCCTTGTCACGGTTTCGTATACTGTCAAAATAATCTGAACCGTAAGTTTGCAAAAGCTGCACAAACAATAAAACCTTGTGTTCGCATAATGGGTGCATGGCCTCGCTGCACATGCACGAAGTATCAAAATTGCGCTCATCATTTTTTTGAATTACCAGCGGAAAATTTTCACCATTTATTAATAATTCTGCTTCCACTCTTTCATCAGCAGCTTTCAAAATAGTTGCTTTGGTTGTTTGCATCAGTTCTTCCGCCTCATGAAAAATGGAAGGCGATGAAAGCATTTTTATCATTTTAAGATCGATGTTTTTCATCTTTGCAACCGAGTGCATCTGGTTGTATAGTATGGCACTGCTGTGCAACAGGTTTTTATCAACCATATCTTGCAAACGCAATAGAGCTGCGGCTTCGTGGCGGCAAATATCACCGATATTATAAGGGCAACTGCAACGTAGATTCATTGCTTTTGCATCGCTGTATTTTTCAATATACACTTTGTAAAAAGTACTGTACACATCATCCTTCACTCTAAAAACAATGTTGCTCATCAGTTCATCGTGCTCCACCAGTTCTACAAAACCAAGTGATTGAATCTTTTTCCCCCGCCGAATAACTTCGTCAGTTCCGTTGTTGTAAATGTGCTTAATTAAATGTGGTAATGCCAAAAGAAACAAAAATTTATGAATGATGATAGAAAAGCGTCGGCTTAGTAATTTATAGAGCAGCTGTTTACCGGGCGCATTGTGCAAGGTACGGCAGTAAAATTTGCCCACAAAGTAAAAATGGTTATGTATGTATTAAGGATTGTTTATTTAGTTTGTTCTTCCCCACAAAACTTTCAGAATATTTGTTGCGCCTAAAGCTTGAATGGACTGCTGATAAATTAGCTGAGGCAATGAACAGCGGTATAGAAAAGTTTATGATTTTAAAAAATTCAGTCACGGTAATTATTACATATTATACAGCTTGGGTAGATGGAAAAGGATTGCAGAATTTTAGAGATGATATTTAT
>JAYVVD010000120.1:0-6022 GCA_043787295.1 Ferruginibacter sp.
AAGCACTATCAATCCCTAATAAAAAAGAGATACCGCTGATATTTTTTGAAGGAACCGGTGTGGAAATAATATTCTTTTTTGATGCATCTATTAAATAAACGTTACTGGTTTTTGTTCTTTTTTCATGTGTCACAAACTTTACATTACTTACATAATATTTTAATTTGGTGATGGTATAATTTTCACCAAAATAATTTACGAGATTTTTATTTAAAATAACATCATCTCCTCTGCATGTAACTTTAAATATGACAGGCATGCTCCTTGTTTTTTTTTGCCCAATGCAACAGTTAGCAATTACAACACTCAATAAAAAAAAAGATAATTTAATCATGCCCGGTAAGTTTTTTTCTACCGAGTTTTATTTCAGCATTTTTCTTTTTACTTTCCAGTCTTTTTCTAACAACAGCAATAGGTATTTTAGTTGCTTTTCTGGATTTTTGTACAATCAATGATTTAGTAACGAGTGCAATTATTTTTTTTTGAACATCAGTTTTGTTTGCAAGCTGTGTTCTTGCTGCCTGGCTTTTTACAAGCAAAAAACCTTCGCTGTTTATTTTATTTTTCAGTTTTTCTTTTATCAATATTCTCTCTTCATTTGTTACACATGCAGAACTGTCGATATGCCAATAACCTTCCACCATAGTTTCCACCTTATTTACATTTTGCCCGCCTTTGCCACCACTCCGGGCTGTTTTGTATTTTATCTCGTATATAATATCAGCTGTCATTGCTTTCAAATTTACTTATAAATGAGAGTTAATTAAAAGGATGGTATTATTTATGTGGTTAATATTTCCATAATAAGAAAAAAACAAGCATTTTTGCACCAAACCTAAACCGTTTTATGCTGAATAATATTTATCAATCACTTACAGATCGTAAAAGTCAAAGCAAAAAATCATTTGCTGTGCTTATAGATCCTGATAAAGTAAATGATAATAGTGTTGAAGAATTAATACAGTTATCGCTTGATGCTTATGTTGATTATTTTTTAGTGGGCGGAAGTTTGGTAGTTTCCACTTATTTAGATGAATGCGTACAATTAATTAAACGCAGATGTAATATTCCAGTTATACTTTTCCCCGGTAGCCCTTCACAAGTAAGTAAATATGCAGATGCTTTGTTGTATTTAAGTTTGATAAGTGGCAGAAATCCTGAATTGCTTATCGGACAACATGTAGTTTCTGCACCCTTTGTAAAGAAAAGTGGGTTAGAAATTATGTCAACAGGATATATGGTAATTGATGGCGGTGCTCCTACCACTGTATCTTACATCAGCAATGCTTCGCCGTTGCCGGCAGACAAAAATGAAATTGCCATGTGTACTGCAATGGCAGGAGAAATGCTGGGCATGAAACTGATTTATATGGATGCTGGAAGTGGTGCAAAAAAAGCGATCTCCGAATCGATGATACAAAAAGTTGCCGCATGGATAGAAGTACCTTTGATAGTGGGGGGCGGAATTACGACTCCTGAAAAAGCTTATTTAAATTGCAAAGCCGGTGCAGATGTTATTGTTGTTGGCAATGCTATAGAAAAAGATGCAAGCCTTATTAAAGAAATTGCTTCCGCCATCCACAGTGTTCCTGTAAAAGTTTCTTAAATAATTTTTATTTTTTCTCCACTCTTGTTGGCGTGTCTTTGCCACTGATAATTGTTTTACTGCTAAGCGCAATTGCCTTAATTATTTCCGTCATATTAGCGATATCTATTGAGGCAATATCATCTGATTGTTTATGATAGGTTGGCTCGTTATCCATTTTTGAGGTTGATATTGTGTGCGCAGGTACCCCCAGGGCTGCAAGCGTTGCATTGTCACTTCTGTAAAACAAATTTTCTTTGGGATATGGATCCGGTTCAAAATGAAATGCTGATCCAGATAAATTATTCTGCAGAATTTTTCCGAAGTCAGATTTTTCAAATCCTGTTATGTATGCACTGTTTTTACCCCACTTACTTTCAGTACCAATCATCTCTAGATTAAACATTGCTACAACATTATTTGCATCAAGTTGTTTTGAAAAATATTGTGAACCGTATCCTCCGGTTTCTTCTGCAGTAAATGCCACAAAAATCAACGTACGTTCATTGTTTTGTAATTTTGCAAAATATTTTGCCAGCATTATTACTGCAGTTGTTCCGGCTGCATCATCGTTGGCGCCGTTGTAAATGGAATCGCCTACAGCATTGGGTTTACCAACTCCTAAATGATCGTAATGCCCTGAAAAAACCACTATTTCATTCTTTCTACTTTTACCTGGTAATACTGCCACCACATTGCTATAATTAGTAGATGTGATCTTATGTTTTATTTCAATGTCGTATTTATCGGCGGTATTATTTGTTAGTACAAATAATACAGAAAAATTAGTTTTTACACCCTCTCTTTTAAAGCGTCTTAATTTTTTAAAATCATTTACAAAGAAACTGTTTACCAATACCAACTGGTTACTTTTTGCTTTTATAATTTCTTCAGCACGTTGCAGTAAATTATCTGTATTGCCAATTACAACTTTCTTATAACCGGAGTTTTCATTTATTTTAATAATGGAATCTGTGGTAATCGCTATGACATTATTCTCATCAATTTTATTTGTATCAATCGTAGCAACTGCATTTAAAAATCTGCTGCGGATGTTGGTGAAATTTTGTTTAAAACTTGTAAGCCCATCCAGATTTTTCAAACCAACATTCTTAAATTCATTTGCAATAAAGTCTGCTGCCCTATCTATTTCGGGTGTACCCGGTCTTCTGCCTCTCAAATCATCTGAAGCAAGAAAAGTTTCTATACGAAGTACTTCTTTTGAAGTTATTATTTTATTCATATCCTGCGCAAATGCACCAGCAGTTATAAGGAATAAAATTAAAAAGGTAAATGTGTTTTTCATAAAAAATGTATTGTCTAAATCAATGAATTTGTTGAATTGATGTGCTATTATTTGAATATTGAAAATTAAATATTGAGTATTGATTATTCTTTTCTTTATGAATGAACAACACTCAATTTTCAAATTGGGTTCTCTACAAACTCATCATCTCTTTAAACCTAACAGCCTGCCTTCTGCTCACTTCAATTTTTTCGCCTCCTTTTAAATCAATCAATAAGCCACCATTAAAAAAGGTTTCTACTTTTTCAATCATCCTTAAATTAATGATGTGTTTTCTGTTTGCCCTAAAAAAAACTTTTTCATCGAGTCTTTCTTCCAGAGCATTCAACGATTTTAAAATAAGCGGCTTGTTGGTTCCAAAAAATACTTTTGCATAATTTCCTACGCTTTCAAACAGCCTTACGTCTGAAAGTTTTACAAACCAGCAACGTTCACCGTCTTTTACAAAAACCTGATCATGCTCTCTTAAAATGCCTCTATTTACCCCAACTAAAGATGTTGCTATTTCTTTTTCTTCGGCCAGTTGCAATTTGTGTAAGGCATCTGCAAGTCTTTTCGGTTCAACAGGCTTCATCAGGTAGTCCAGCGCATTTACTTCAAAAGCTTTAAGGGCAAACTCATCGTATGCAGTTGTAAAAATTACATGTGGTGCCCGGTCAAGTTCCTGCAGCATATCAAAACCTGTTTTACCGGGCATTTGTATGTCCAGGAAAATTAAATCCGGCATCATACTTTCTATATTCTCTATTCCTTCTTTGGCATTTGCCGCCTCCCCAATAACTTCAATTTCAGGAAAATCATTCAACAGTTTTTTCAACTCATTTCTTGCAAGTCTTTCATCATCTATAATTATTGCTTTATACATAATTACTAAGTTTTTGTTTGTTATAAAATTTCAGCAACAGGCATTATTATTTTAGATTCCACCATGTTGTTGTCAATGTTTTTTATTTCGAAATAGGCTTTTTTGTTATACAATAAATTCAATCTTTCCTGTGTACTTTTTATGCCAAAACCTATGGGATTTTTAATTTCAAACGTTTTTAAACTGCCGGTATTTTTTACTGTAAGTTCATGATGATTGTCCACAAAGTGAGAACATATTTGTATAAGTCCTCCATTAATATCTTTACTGATTCCATGTTTTATGGCATTTTCAACAAGGGTCTGTAACATCATTGGCGGTATAGGCTGTGTGAGTGTGTCCTCATCTATATCAAGGCTTATCCTCAACCTTTCTTCAAAACGCATTTGCTCCAGTGCAAGGTAATCGTTTACAATATCGAGTTCCTGTTGCAGCGGTACGGTCTCCTGTTTTTCTGCCTGCAGGCTACTTCGCAAAATATTGCTCAGTTCCGTAATGGCAGTTCTTGCTCTTGTAGGGTTTTCATCAACCAATGCCCGTATACTGTTCAATGCATTAAAAATAAAATGCGGATTTATATGAGATTTAATCGTTTTTAATTCCAAAGATTTTACCATGCCTTCCAGCCGCAGTTTGTCAAGCTGGTCTCTTCTGTTTTTATCTACATAATGCCATACTACATATATGAGCAACCAAATTGACAGCAGAATAATATTAAACACCATTCCACCAAAATTTCTTCCCTTGCGTTGTTCTTCAAACTTCCAGTTATTATTTTTATCTCTGTACCAACCGGTAGCTTTTTTAATTTTCAAAACAGATGTATATTTTGAGGAATCAAGCTTTCCATTATTTTCATACAGATAATAGGGAGTTCCCGCAACCTTGTTATCTTTTTCCATTAATATCGCTCTGTCTTTACGCTCATTAATTTCAAATTTTTCAAAAGTATTACCCGGCAGTTCCAATAAAAGTTGAGAGCCATAAAAAGATACTACTGCTGTAAAAAGAATGCCGGCAATAAATGTAACAAAGATTTTTTCAGGGGAAAAACTCAGCCATTTTAATTTTTTTAAGACCAGCCTTAACCCGTGGGTGACTACAATAAAACAGAAAAAATCTACAAATAAAGAAAAGAAAAAAAGGTTTCTTTTTATTTCAGGCGTAAGGATTGATTCGGGGGCAAACTGATAAGCTACAAAAACCTGAAGCAGTAACCACCCACCCCAACCTCCTATTTGGCAAATCCAATATCTGGTTGTTCTTTTCATGAATTACAAATTTATCATCTCCATGCTACAATACAGTTTGTTACTTTTATTACTGGCAATATATAGGTTTAAAAGGCTTTAGTATTTAATTCAATGTGTTACCATTTTCAGGTTTGTATTTTAAGACAGATGATTTTTTAGAAGATTTTATATTTCACTATTTTTACAACATGGCTAATCCCAATTTAAACAGCGATGCAAATAAACAGACTTCTGTAGAAAAAGAGTTTGAAAATAACATCCGGCCAAGTGAAATTGCAGATTTTGCAGGGCAGCCGCAAACCATAGAAAATCTGCGCATATTTATAAAAGCCGCAAAGCTTCGTGGCGAAGCATTGGATCATATTTTATTTCATGGCCCTCCGGGTTTAGGTAAAACAACTCTAAGCAGAATTGTTGCAAACGAATTAAATGTAAGCATAAAAGAAACCAGCGGACCGGTTATAGAAAAGCCCGGCGACCTTGCAGGATTGCTTACAAATCTTGAAACAAATGATGTGCTTTTTATAGATGAAATTCATCGCCTGAGTAATGTGGTGGAAGAATATTTGTATGCCGCCATGGAAGATTACAAGATTGATATTATGATTGATAGCGGCCCCGCAGCACGCAGCATTCAGATTGATATTAATCCATTTACACTCATTGGTGCTACCACAAGAAGTGGTTTGCTTACAGCTCCATTGCTTTCTCGTTTTGGTATAAAAAGCAGGCTGGAATATTATGATGCTGCCACACTTACAAATATTTTATTGCGCAGCTCAGGTATTTTACAAACAAAAATTACCAGTGACGCTGCGGCAGAAATTGCGGGCAGAAGCCGTGGTACACCACGTATTGCAAACGGGCTTTTGCGGCGGGTGAGAGATTTTGCACAAGTGCTTGGCAACGGCATGATAGACATGAACATTACCGAGCATGCACTCAATGCGCTCAATGTAGATGCCTATGGGCTCGATGAAATGGACAACCGAATTTTAAGCACCATCATAGAT
>JAYVVD010000121.1:0-2042 GCA_043787295.1 Ferruginibacter sp.
GCCCGGAAATAATCATAACCTGCATTGTACAAATCTACATTGCTGTAATTCTTCCTAATAGAAAGAACTTTATTAAACCATTTTGCAGACTCACCAAAATTCTTTTGTGTTCTGTAGGCGTTTGCAAGTGTTTTTAAATAAGTAACTCTGTTTTCTTCAACACTATCTAATGCAACTGCTTTTTCAACATAAGATGCTGCCTGCGCCTCATTTCCCGGAAACTTTAATAGAATCATAGCATAGGAAGAATAATCACCAGCACCTATTTTAATAGGTAATTGCTTTTTGAAATATTCTTCATAACTAGCTTTTGCATTCAAAGAATCACCAAGTCTGTTATATGCCAAGGCTTTTACGCCATATAAATTTGGATAAACAGTATTACCTCCTGTATTTATGCATTCTGTAGCTTTTGCTACAGCTTGCGAAAATAAACCCTGCGCATATTGCATACTTGCTCTGAAATAACATGCTTTGGGATCATCGTCCGAATTAGTTAACCATTTTTCTAAATATTGCGCACTTTTTGGAACATCGGTTTCATAATAGTAATTGAAAAGTGTATTATATACAGGGGCATAATTTACATCTTTTGCAATAGCATCATTATAAAATCCTGTGTACAAATTCTCCTGCATTCTTCCTTGTGACTGGTATAAACGACCTTTACGATAAATAGCTCTTGCATAATTAGGGTTCAATCTTAAGGCTGCATCATAAGATTGTATGGCACTACCGCCATCACTGTTTTTTCTATACGCATCACCTAAGTTCGCCCATACTTCAGGATCTTTAAACCCTTTTAAAGTTGTAGCCAATTTTAATTTATCAATAGCATAGCCAGCATCGCCGTTTTTAATTTCAGGATCACTGTTTGGTGCACCTACTGCATTCAAGACATCAATTCGTTTACCGCCACTTAAAGAGATGGCAGTTTCAAATCTGTTACGGGCATCTGCGGTTTTGCCTTCCAATAATTCTATATTACCAATACCTGCCAATATTAATGGGCTGTTAGGTGTTGCCGATAATTTTTGCTGGTAAAATGCCTTAGCTCCCGCAATATCTTCCAAGCCAATCATTGCCTGACCTAAATAATAAGCAGCAGTCTCATCACCAGGATTTGCTGAAGATATTTTTTGGAAAATATCTTTTGCACTTTTATATCTTTCATAATATAAAAACTTTTTGCCCTCATCAATACTTTGTGCAAAAACAGATCCTGCAAAAAGTATTGTAATAATTACTGTTAAAAGTGTTTTCATGTTTCTCATTTTCTCTTTTTAAATTTTCAAGTACAATTTTAAAGTATTTGTTTCATTATTAAATGTTAGAATTTAATTACCGGGAAGTTTATCATTTAAATTAACTGTTCTTAAACCGAATAACATGGATGGACCTAAGTAAGCTCTTCTAAAAATTAACTGCCCTCTTTCGTATTTTAAAAATGAAACAAAACCCGAACCTAAACCTGTGTAATTTTCTTTAACGGCATAATACAAACCACGTACCAAAGGATAATGCCTATTTTGTATACTTTCCTGCGATGGTAAAACATAAGGTGTATTAACACAAACATCACATTTTACATAGGTAATTTTTACATTCCTTAACATAGAAACCTGTGCTGTATCTTCCGGATTTCCAATGCGGTTAATACCAACAAAACCAATTGTATTTTCATGCGTTGCTACATAGTTTAAAACTTCGTCACTATTTTTTACAGCTTTAACTACTGAGGTGTCAAAAGTTTTACCTTTTAAAACAGAATCTTCAATAAACCTTACTGTACTTGTTTTATTAAGTCCATCAAAAACCATTGTTTGCATTCTGTTTATTTTTCCTGTAAGTTGCTCCTGCAAACGATTTAGCGTAAATAATGTATCCTTACTATTTTTATTTACAACAATGGCAACAGCATCAGATGCGAGTTCATTCCAGCCGGGGTTGAAAGAAAGTTTTTGAGTCATCACTTTTTCTTCTTTGGCCGTAAGCCCCCTGGTTACTATTATCATTCTGTTTAAAGAGTCATTAAAAAAATC
>JAYVVD010000122.1:0-3500 GCA_043787295.1 Ferruginibacter sp.
AGTAAAGAGCTTATTAAAAGACTCGAAATAAAAGGTGTTCGTTTTGCAGAAGTAACGTTACATACAGGCTTAGGAACATTTAGACCAATTGAAGTAGAAGATCTAAGCAAACATAAGATGGATGCTGAGTATTATAAAATAGATGAAACTGCCTGTGGTATTGTAAATAAGGCGAGAGAAACAAAACATAGAATTTGCAGTATTGGAACAACTACCATGCGTGCTATGGAAACTTCTTACACAGCACAAAAAATGCTTAAACCATCTGAAGGCTGGACAAATAATTTTATTCATCCACCATACAATTTTAATATTGCAGATTCATTGGTTACCAATTTCCATCTCCCCAAAACAAGTTTATTAATTATGGCTTGTGCTTTTGCAGGATATGATTTAATGATGGAAGCTTACAAAAAGGCTATTAAAGATAAGTACCGTTTCTTCAGTTATGGAGATTCGATGTTGATCATTTAATCTGTTTAAAATAAAAAAAGTAAGAGCATCCTTTATTGGATGCTTTTTTTAGTTAATGGGCAAAAAAAGGGGCCATGATGGAAATCGCAGCCCGTATTAATCCAATATCCTATGAAAAACCATACTTAAAACGAACAGTGATATAATATTATTGTGTAACCTGTAAGAAATAGCTTTATTTCTATGATTTATTTACCTTTCGCCTGAAAAACAAAATATGCCTACAATACAGAACTTGTTAGACGAATATGGAGAAAGCCATAAAAATGAAACAAACAAATTCATTCATTGGATTTGCGTACCTGCAATCGTTTTTTCTATTGTAGGTTTGTTGTACGCTGTAAAACTTCCGTTTTATATAGCAGATTATCAATTAAACGTTGGAATAATTATAAGTATAATCGCTCTGATATATTACTTCTCACTTTCACCAAGTTTATCGGTGGGTATGTTTATTTACCTTGCAATTTGTCTGCTATTGGCTAATTTAATAGAGAGAAGTGGCATCATATCTTTGTGGCTTTTCTCAATTATAATATTTGTTTTTGCGTGGGTTGGTCAGTTTTATGGGCATAAAATAGAAGGTAAAAAACCATCTTTTATAAAAGATATTCAGTTTTTAATGATCGGTCCTGCCTGGTTAATGAGTTTTATTTACAAAAAAATAGGTGTAGCCTTGTAACGTTACCATTCAACATTGAATTTTAAACCAAGTTCTTTTAAATTTTCTACAACAGAATTACTTAAAGGAATTCCATTTGCTCTTCTTTCCTTCTCCATTGCTGTTTCCGGCTCGCCGGGAATGATAACTTTTTCGTTTTTATTTACAGGTGCAGCATTTTTAAAAGCCCTTATCCACAGGTCCATATCTTTTTTAAAGTCATCTGCAGATCTAAAAGCATCAATACGCATAGCACCGAAAAAGTGACCAATGCCTTTACCAGGCATATTTGCAGGCATAGCAATGTAAGCAGGAAAGGGTGGCACCCAAGGTCCGTAATTTGCTCCACTTAACACGCCTGAAAAAATATCAACAATGCTTCCAAGCATAAAACCCTTATGACTGCTGCCTTCTCTGTTACCGCCAAGTGGCAAGAGTGCACCACCATCTTTAAGTTCATTCGCATTTAAACTTTCTCCACCTTCCTTTGTTTGAACCCATCCTGCAGGAACGGGTTTGTTTTTTCTTTGTAGTATTTCAAGTTTGCCATTTGCTGCGGTCGTTGTAGCAAAATCTGCTACAAATGCAGCTTCTTTACCTGCAGGTATTGCAACGGCAATAGGGTTTGTGCCAAGCATTTTATCTTTGCTAAAAGTAGGAGCAACAAGGGCTGAGGCGTTTGTCATGGAAATGCCAATCATATCATGTGCCAAAGCCATCATTGCATGATGACCTGCAATACCATAATGGTTACTGTTCTGTACACTTACCCAACCTGTACCCACATTTTTTGCTTTATCAATGGCAACCTGCATGGCAAATGGCGCTACCACTAAACCGAGCCCGGCATCACCATCTACCACCGCTGTGGAAGGGGTTTCATGTATAATTTTTATTTTTGGCAAAGCATTTATCCGTTGCGTTTCCCAAAGGCGGACGTAACCGCTTAACCGGGCAACACCATGGCTGTCCACACCTCTTAAATCTGCACTCAGCAGGGTTTCTGTAGCAATTAAAGCATCATTATTAGAACAGCCAATTTTTAAAAAAATATTTTTTGTAAATGCTGAAAGATGCCTGCAGGTAAATAATTGATCCATTTTGCGAAGTTAGGGTTTGGATGACGACAGACAATGAGGACAGACGACGGTCGACAGACGACAGACAACAAATCATCAAGTATTCTATAAATCTTCATTACCTGCTTAGGAGCAGTAATTTTAAGCCGTTATTAAAAAGGTAAGTCGAAAAATTTTATAATCCAACTTTCGTCCGTGGTCCGTTGTCTGTGGTCTGCAATCTTCTCCCCGAAATACATTATTTTGCACCCATGCAAAAATACCTTTCGCTGCTTAAAAATATTGTAGAAAACGGAACAGATAAAAGTGACAGAACCGGCACAGGAACCAGAAGTATTTTTGGGTATCAAATGCGTTTTAACCTTGCAGAAGGTTTTCCATTAGTCACTACAAAAAAGGTTCATATAAGGAGCATCATCTATGAACTGCTTTGGTTTTTAAAAGGTGAAACTAATATTGCATATCTCAAGGAAAACAATGTAAAAATATGGGATGAATGGGCTGATGAAAATGGAGATTTAGGTCCGGTGTATGGCAAACAATGGAGAAGTTGGGAAGCTTCAAATGGCGAAGAAATTGATCAGGTAAAAGATGTAATTCATCAGTTAAAAACAAACCCTGACAGCCGAAGAATAATTATTAGTGCCTGGAACGTAGCAGATTTGACCAAAATGAAATTGATGCCTTGTCATTGCCTCTTTCAATTTTATACAAGTGCACCAGATGAAAATGACAGAAGAAAACTAAGCTGTCAGTTATACCAGCGCAGTGCGGATGTTTTTCTTGGAGTGCCCTTTAACATTGCATCTTATGCTTTACTTACTATGATGATTGCTCAGGTTTGCAATATGGATCTTGGTGATTTTATACATAGTTTTGGAGATGTACATTTATACAGTAACCATTTTGAACAGGCAAAACTTCAATTAGAAAGAAAAACTTTTGCATTACCACAAATAAAATTAAATCCTGAAATTAAAGATATTTTTAGTTTTAAATATGAAGATTTTGAACTGCTAAATTATAATTCGCATGCGGGTATAAAAGCACCCGTAGCAGTTTAACCATTTATATATAAACGGGGGATAAGAATAGTTCTAATTGTTTAAAATCAATACAAAAATAAAAATGCTTTCATTAATCGTTGCTGCTTCTACAAACAATGCTATTGGTAAACAAAACAGTATGCTCTGGCATTTACCCGAAGATCTAAAATTTTTTAAAAATACAACCTGGGGTATGCCTGTTATTATGGGTAGAAAAACTTATGAAGCAGTGGGAAAACC
>JAYVVD010000123.1:0-26676 GCA_043787295.1 Ferruginibacter sp.
GAGTAGCCAAGGTAATCATGGAACATGTACAGCTTTTGCAAATGCCTATGCAGTAGCAACTATTCTGTATGCAAAAACACATAACATTACAGATAAGTCAGTTATTAATAAGTATGCATTTTCGCCAACCTTTTTGTATGAACAGATAAAAAAAGAGGGGGATAATGATTGCCAAGGAGGATCTGATCCAATTGATGCAATATTTTCTATGATTAAGGGTGGAGATGCACTACTTAAAACTGTCCCGTACTCATGTGGCAGCAGCATCTCCCAGGCTAATAAGGATGAAGCAATCAATTACAAAGCCAAGGATGCTGCTGTGCTGTATATTGGAAAAGGAATGGTTACCGATGATAAATATTATCATGAGCCTGATGTTTTTATAAACAGTGTAAAAAAAGCTTTATCGGAAGGTTGTCCTGTTTCAGGAGGTTTTCATATACCGCAGAGTTTTTTCAAAATCAATTCTGCTATTTGGACATCAGATCCTGATGAAGTTCAAAAAGACTGGAAGCATAATGGACACGCAATGGCGATCGTTGGCTATGATGATAATAAGGCAGGTGGAGCATTTAGAATTATGAACAGTTGGGGATCGACATGGGCTGATGGAGGATTTGTGTGGATGAAATATACAGACTTCACCCGTTATTGCATCATGGCAATCCAAGTATTTGCCGACCCAAATACTCTACCACCTGCAGAATACCCTGCACCAACCCCTGACCCTGCGCCAAAACCCCAACCAACTCCAAAACCTGAACCTAAACCTACTCCTACACCTCAGGAACAAACATTTACACTAAGTGGTGATGTAGAATTTAAATTGAATACAGGGGAGGATATGCCGATTATAAAAACAACCACACGTAATCTTAGCGTGGAAGATGAAGGACCAGTAGCTAAAGAAGATTTAGTTGCTTATAAAATGTCGGAGACTTATGGAAGTGGTACTAAATTTAGGTTTTACTTAAATGTAGATAAGGAAGCTTACGTTTACGCTTTTGCTTCAGATCTTACAGGAAAAGTAAATCTGATTTTACCGTATGCTGATAACATCTCTACGCTGGTTGGCGGAAACAGCACGATAGCATTCCCCTCTGATACCAAAGTCATAAAAATGGATGAAAATAAAGGCAGGGATTATTTACTCATCTTGTACTCTGCAACCAAGCTGAATGCTAAAGATATGACTGAAAGGATGAATGATATGAAAGGAGCCCTGAGTGATAAAATAAAATCTGTGTTGGGTAACAGGCTTATTGATAAATCTAAAATTGAGTATGCTAAGGATAAGGTTGGCTTTACCACCAAAAAGTTGTCTACAAGAAATCTCACTGTTGCAGATGATGATAAGCCAAAAAATGGATCTGTCGTGCCACTGATGGTAGAGATTAAACATCAGTAATAAAAGGGCTTTACATTTATTTGCACTTCTTAAATCAATTATTTATGTTCTCTTGTTTTATATATTAATATTTACTACAGTTTCATTAGAGCAGTTTTAAAATCTAAGAACAAAATGCATTAGCATTTTTTCTGAACTGATTTTATATTTAACAGTTTGTCTCGAGCTCGGCCGGCCAATTGTTATTTCTCCCGAGCATACAAAGTCAAGCAACTAAATACTGATTTATTTTTCTAATAAGATAATAAAGTAAAAGAGTTTAAATTTTTAATTTATGAAAAAGATTTTTGGCGGTTTCATTCTGGTGTATTTGTCGGTAAATGTTCTTGCACAAAAAACAAAATTGATGATTCAAACAGGTCATCAGGATAAGCTAACGTACTTATCAGTATGTGCTGACGAAAGCAAAGCATTTAGCTGCGATATTAAATCGTTTGGTATTTTATGGGATATAAATACTGGTAAAAAATTAAGTGTGGTTGAAGATGCCAGAGTAGGACACTTCGATGCCGCCAGTTCTTCATTGTTTGTGTTACATGAGAAAGGTGACTTTGATTCCAGAAATTTTTTAAAAAATATATCTTCGATACCATCAATGGACCACATGAGTTTTTTGCCTAACATGAGTTTTCCTGATCAGGTACTATATGAATATCAATCAGGATTTGTTTTTTACCGTGCTAAAGTATTTAATATTAAAAAATTTACCGTTGCTCAAATGGAACCCGGTGATGGTGTGCCTAAAACAAGTTTTGATGCAGTAGCTTATTCATCATTAAAAGGGCAGGCCGCATGGGGTAGAAATACTTATGGCAAGAAGGAAGACAATCTCTATTTTTTTGATGCGGTGGATGGTCATAAATTAAAGAGTGTATATCTTGATTTCCCTACTGTTTTTAAACGTTCCGGAACCCCCGATTTTTTAAGTATTTCAAAAGATAATAATACTCTTTTGGCTGCCTCATTATCTTCTTCTAAAATATATCTTCTTGACTTTTCATCAGGCAGTGTATTGCAGGTTTTAGAATCTGATAGGGATAAAGATGGGGTTATTTATTTTGCAAAGTTAAGTCCGGATGGTAAAAATGCCTTACTGGTTATGGAAAACGGTACGAAGATGATTAATATACAAACGAAAGAAATAATCTGGGAAAAAAAATATAGCGCTGCAGGTCAGGATGGAGTTTCGTGGCTAAATAATGGAATAGCTACTTTTAATGAAGCGGGTACTAAAATATTTTTTGCAAGCAATACCGGTATCGAAGTACTTAACAGCCAAACCGGCGAAGCAATAAATAAAATCGCTGCTTTATCTCAGAACAACTTAAGGGGACTGCAGCAAACTACGGATAAAACACATCTGTTCACATTAGCGTCCAACAAGTATGTTATAAACTGGAATCTAAAAACCGGAACTTTAGAAAAATCTGTTTCGATAACAGAAAAAAAGGATCAGGACCTGTACAATCATGAATTATATAAAATATCATCCGATGGCAAAAAAATTATCTTTAAGAGCGGATATTCTGATATTACAGAATTAAATTTAAAAGACACAACACAAAGAATTAAATATACAACCTGGTACCAGGATGACAAAAACATAACAAACCTGAGTACAAGTTTTGATAATAAATACGTTTTTACTTACCGTTTTTTAGAAGAAAAAATTGCCAGAGCAACTCCTCAGCCGTCATCTATTTATGATATGAGTACCCATACTAAATTGCTGGATATACCATCAATTGAACCCGGAGCCGTATTTGCAAATACAAAAAATATTATAGCCACAAAACCGGATTGGGATAGTCACGGTTTTAGCCTTTATGAAATACCCTCGGGTAAATTATTGAACAAAATCAATCTGCCTAATCCACTTGATAATTATGCCCCTATGTTGTTTTCAAATACAGATAAATATATTGCTATAAAATATGCAGAAGGCTATAAGGATGGTTATAGCTTGTATAACCCGGCAACACAGGTAACAATTGATTTAGGAGGAAGAAATGATAGAGCAACCACAACTATTGCATTTACCCCTGATGACAAATACTTTCTGGAAGGAAAAAATGATGGAAGTATTAAAATCTATCTTCCCGGAAATGGATATGGGATAGATTTTGAAACATTTAATACAACCAATCAGGCAGTAAAAGGAATTCGTTTTTCAAAGGATGCTAAAATAATGTTTGTCGATTTTGCTGATAATACAATTAAAGTTTTTGATTGGGAAACAAGAAAATTGCTGGCCACGCTTTATGCATTTCCGGAAACAAATGATTGGGCTGTAATCACTCCCGACGGGCATTTTGACGGAACCAAAGGAGCACAGGAAAATATGTATTATACAAAAGATTTAAACACTATCGATCTCAGCGATATGTATGAAAAATTTTATACACCTCATTTACTTACACGTATTTTAAACGGCGAAAAAATAAATAAAGAAGATGTAGATATAGATAACATCCACCAAAAGCCGCGGGTAAAAATATTGTACGCAGAAAAAATAAGGAATTTAGAAATAGGAGAAGACAATCCTTTATACGTAAATACAACAGGGCTTGCAGAGCTTACTGTAAATGCAACGGCACAGGATGATAAAATTGATGAAATTCGTTTATTTCACAACGGCAAAATTGTAAACTTAGCTACCCGTGGGCTTTTTGTAACGGATGATAAAACCGGTAAAGAAACAAAAAAATATATCATTAATTTATTACCGGGGCAAAATACTTTTCGTGCTGTTGCACTAAATGGGCAACGGACTGAAAGTAAGGCAGATGAAATATTGATCAATTATAAAACGGAAAAACCTGCAGAAAATAAAATTGCACAGAATAATAATGTTGTAACAATAGATGCAGTTGATAAAGCTGCCACTTTATATCTGGTAGTGATCGGAATAAACAAATATCAAAATCCAAAACTATCCTTAAACTATGCACTGGCCGATGCCACAGCATTTAAAGTTGAAATTGAAAAAGATGCAAGAACTGTTTTAGGAAACGTAAAAACATTTTTTGTAACAGATAACACAGCCGATAAAAAAGGCATAACAGATGCTTTAACCGAGGTGCAAAAAAATGCCAAACCGCAGGATGTGTTTGTTTTTTATTACGCAGGGCATGGCTATATTTCAGATAAAACAAAAGAGTTTTATCTGGTACCGACTGATGTTGCAGATATAAAAAATGTAGATGAAGAACTGCTGCAAAAAGGGATTTCTTCAAAAATGTTGCAGACTTATGCAATAGATATACCCGCCCAGAAACAAATTTTTATTTTAGATGCATGTCAGAGTGCAGGCGCATTTGAAGCGTTGCTCACATCAGATGCTAATCAGCAGAAAAGCTTAGCTGTAGTAGCCAGAAGTACCGGTACACATTGGATGGCAGCAAGCGGGAGCAAACAATTTGCGCAGGAATTTGCAACGCTTAAACATGGCGCATTTACTTATGTGCTTTTGCAGGCATTGCAGGGACAGGCTGCCGCCAACAAAATGATTACGGTAAATGGCTTGAAAACGTTTATGCAGGTGCAGGTGCCGGAGTTGATGAAGAAATACAATTCATCCCCGCAGTATCCGGCGAGTTATGGCTTTGGTAATGATTTTCCGGTGGAGATGATAAAGTAATTATGGCGTACACAATAATAAAATAGAGACGAGTTATGGATAAATGATGATGCAAATAATCCCAATATTTTAAAAATGAAAGTAAATTCTTGGTATTGAGTTAAAGCATGTGTTGTAGAAAGATATTTAAGTCATATTACTTAGTTTATAAAATAATTATAAAAACCAAGCATTATAATTTGACTCGCTAATAAAAATGAGTAATCCTTAGTAAAAGTTGAAATTTTAAATTGTTTTTGATGAACGCATCTAATTTTTTTCATTTTCTATGATCTTGTTTTATGAAAAGAATAATTCTAATATTATTAATATCAACTTCATCATTTGAAGTCTATTCGCAAAAAGAATTGATAGTTATTCCTAATGGTCATTCCCTGCAAATAGAAAAAGTAGTGCTTGATGATCAGCAGCAGTATCTGTACAGTGCAGAGCAGGAAAAAATTATAATGTGGAATGCCACCAATGGTAACCAGATGTATACATTTCCGCTTGGCGGAAATGATCCTATATGTATGGCAATTAGCCATGCTGGCGATAAGATTGTTTTTACTAGATATGGTAAGTTCTTTTGCTATTCTACTATTACCGGCAAACAATTATTTAGTACCGACTATAAAGTTGATCAGGCTAAAACACTTTGCTTTACAGCAGATGATAAATATGTTTTAGCGCCCGGTAATCAGGGTGTTGGTCGGTTCGATGCAACTACGGGAAAACAAGATTACCTAAATCATTTTTCGTTTGATAATCATTTTTTTGAATTATATATTATTAATGGAGGCAGCGATTTTTTACTTGTAGGAGAGGAAGGTTGGCAAGTGCGCAACGCACAAAGTGGGGTCGTTAAAACTGAACAAAAGCTTCCTGCACAATCACACCATCATTGGTATCTGCCATTCAGTAAAATACTTGTAAATGCAGTTGGTATAAACTCTATCGAATCCATTCTTACTTTCCAAAACATTGACGATGGTATTGTTGTTAAAAAACTAAACATTGCTTCTGACGACAATGATATACTGGTTATTCCCTCATTAACGGACAATCATTTTGTATTAAAAGCGGGATATGACAAAAGGGTAAAATACGAGTTGTATAAGTCATCAGATTTTACAGTTGAGAAAACATTCGGAAATCTAAGTCCTAGACGGTATCATGATATTGTTACCGGTGCTTTTATCGGTGACAAAAACAAATTGTATGCTTCGGCTTATTCCGATTTATTTAAAAGCAATACAAAAACAGGCAACATGATTCAGCGCTTTAAAAGAACCGTTGCCAGCTTAGGGTTCGATGTGTTCAGTTCCTATGAATATAATAGTCAAAACGGCGAGTTAAATTGGGTTTGTGATGATAGTACATTAAAACGAATCAATTTATTCACCATGAAATCGGAACGGCATGTAGTTATTAATACTGATGTTGAATTTGTGGCAATCAGTCCTGGAGGTGACAGTATTGCGGTTTTTGACGATACTAAAAGTTATCTAAAAAATATTGCTAACAACACAATGCTAAGGCGGGATGCGAAGATCCGCGGACATAATGAACGATTGTTATACACGTTTAGCAATGACGGTAAATTTATCTATTATCCGGATAAAGAAGGGTTGTATAAATGGAATTTAGCAACGGATGTTAAAACGGAAATGATTAAGTTGAATAATACAATGGTGGAAAATTTTTCAGCAGATAAGCAATTTATAACAGCCATCTTAACCATCAATGAAAATAAATTTGCCGAAGTAATTAATCTTATATCGGGCAAAGTTATTTTTAAGCAGCCACTAAACAACAATAACAATGAAGGTAAATTTTACTTACAAACGTCGGCAGATAATCAACGCCTGTTGGTTTGTGCAAACGATTCGCTAACGATTTATGACCTGGCAACAAAACAGAAAGTAGCAGCTAAAAGTAATTCCGGATTTTACACCTCAGGAGCTATAAGAGCTTCTAATGATCTTTCTATTATTGCAGTTGGCGGATTTACTGGTTATCTTACTGTATACAAATCTGATGGTACCCGGCTTTATGATGTTATTGCGCACAACAGTACGATTCGCAATGTTTTTTTCTCCCCCGATGACCGAATGATCTACACAGTTTCTCACGATCAGACAATTAAAGTGTGGCAAGCTGCAACTGAAAAATTGCTGGGTACTTTATACTTGTTTAGTGGTACGAATGATTATGTATTTGTAGATGAGTTTGGCAGATTTGACGGCACACCTGAAGGCATAAAGAAATTATATTACTTAAAAAACCGTAAGGAGATTTCTCTTGATCTTGTTTACGAAAAATATTATACTCCAAATTTATATCAACGTTTAGTAAACGGCGAAGTATTTACACCCTTCCCCACAGATGATTTAAAGCTTCCTCCAAAAGTAAAAATGAAGTATGCTGAAATGCAACGTAACCTTGAAGTGAGCGATGATATTGCAAACTACAAAAATACCAGTGGTGTTGCAGAGATAACTATCAATGCCACTGCACCGGAAGATAAGATAGATGAAATACGTTTATTTCATAATGGAAAAGTGGTAAACCTCGCTACCCGTGGGCTTTTTGTGACGGATAACGATGGCAGCGAAACAAAAAAATATACAATAAATCTTTTGCCCGGGAACAATAGTTTTATGGCTATTGCATTAAACAGCCAGCGTACAGAAAGCGATGCAGATGAAATTACTGTTTCCTATTCAGCTAATGGCAATCTGCCAGCGCCTAAGCCCATAACAAATAATAATACAGCTACTATCTCCACCATTGATAAAAATGCCACCATGTATCTGATGGTTGTAGGTATTAATGCATATACAAATAAAATTCACCCACTCACTTATGCATTGCCCGATGCAACATCGTTTAGAGATGAAATAGAAAAAGATGCAAAGAGTGTACTTGCGAATGTGAAGACCTATTTTATCACAGATGCAAAGGCAGACAAAGCAGGGATAGTAAATGCCTTTAATGAAATAAAAAAGGAAGCAAAGCCGCAGGATGTTTTTGTTTTTTATTATGCCGGGCATGGGTATATAAATCCTGTAAACAAAGAATTTTATTTGGTAAGTGCAGATGTTGCAGATGGTGGCGAAAGTTTGATAAAGAATGGTATACCTGCAAAAGATCTGCAACAATATGCGGTGGATATTCAGGCACAAAAACAATTATTTATTTTAGATGCCTGTCAAAGCGCAGGTGCGTTTGATGCTATGCTTAAACACGATGGTGAGCAACAAAAAAGCTTAGCTGTTGTGGCACGTAGCACCGGTACGCATTGGATGGCAGCTAGCGGAAGTACAGAAACGGCAAAAGAATTTGGCGAGCTTGGCCACGGAGCATTTACATATGTATTGCTACAAGCGCTAAAAGGCCAAGCAGCTTTAAACAAAATGATTACAGTTAACGGAATGAAAACATTTTTGCAGGTGCAGGTACCTGAGCTTGTAAAAAAGTACGGCAGTAACAATCAATACCCGGCTAGCTATGGCTTTGGTAATGATTTTCCGGTGGAGATAGTAAAATGATAAAATCAAAATAACTGTATGAAAAAAATAATTATTCTCTTGTCTGTCTTTATAACAACTATTTGTTGTGCTCAAAAGCCAACTTTAGTGGTGCCGGATGGTCACAATTATCCCATTAAAAAAATTGTAGTAGATAAACAGGGAAAATATGTTTTTACTGCTGCTTTAAATCGTTGTTTAATGTGGGAAGCCAAAACTGGACGTCAATTATATAGCTTTAAATTTGACAATAGTGGCGATTATATTGGAATGGATTTGAGCCCCGATGGAAGTATAATAGCCATAGCTTCAGGCGGTAATCTATTTCTTTATACTACACAGAATGGAAAAAAAATAGAATTAGATAGATTACCTTTTGGGATTTATGATGTGAGATTTTCTACTGATGGCAATGATGTTTATTTAGCAAGTACTGATGGTATTCATATTTTAAATGCAAAAACGTTAGTAGAAAAAGAAACTATTAAAGAAGATTTTACAGGTTATAGTCCAAGAATCTGGTTGGTTGCAAATGATAAAGTTTTGATTGCAGGTAACATAACACAAGGTACAGGCTGCAGGATTTACGATATTAACACAAAACAAAAAATATCTTCATTTGATTTGCCCGAAGAAAAAAAATTCAGTCAATTTACTTTTTTGCCCAAACAAAATTTATTGGCAGCATACTCATATGGTTCAGGAGTTGGCTTAGAATTTTATGACGTTTATAGTGGCTTAAAAAAAGGATCAATTGCCTGTCAATTAGATAACGGAGCAATTGTACCTTCTGAAAATACAAACGAGATTCTTATTTCTGGTGAGCCAGATGCTGAAGGCAGCATCATTAGTAGTTCTCTAAACTTGTACAGTACAGAATCATTTAAAAAAATAAACACGTTTAAAAATGGGCCGTCTGTAAATGGTGGATACTTTAATGGATTGGCTAAAAGAGGGTGGTTCCACTCAAATACCAACGAAGTAGGCAACTATGATCTTAATAAAAATATTTATACAGTTTCTTTAAAAGGATTTGTTGCAGATTTCATAAAGCAATTTGGGACAATGGTATATAACAATAATAATAGTTATTTGCATCTTACCACCAATGATAATAATTTTAAGACTATTGACCTTGCTCAAATGAAGTCCATACTACACAGGGATTTGAAAGTCTATCCCGATGCGGTTGCTATTTCTTTTACCGGCGATACCGTTGCAGTATTTATAGACAATGTAGTAACTGTCAAAAATATTAAAACCAGCGCTATCATTAAAACTTTCTCTAACCTTGGTATGTCCGAGGGTATGGGGCGTCAGAGCAACTTCTTCTTTAGCAACGATAATAAATTTCTCTTTTACAGCGATGGAAATGTGAATGAGAAAATTAATAATGGGTTTACTAATATTATAAAATTAAATCTTGTAACTGGACTTAAAAAAAAATTTATAAGTGCCAAAGCGTTTGGAAGTACAACTGTTAACGCCGATAAAACTTTGATGGCCGGGTTTGAAACTGGTTACAAATTTAATACTGCCGTTGTTTGGGATTTAGCTACAGGTAAAAGAATATTTACAAAAGCTACTGAGAGCTTTGTCATTCAGATTTCCAACGATAAAAAAAGAGTGCTTCTGCTTGAAGGGAAATATTATAAAAGATTTGATTTAGCAACCAACAAATTAATAGATTCTTCAGTTGCTGCCACTGACAACATACATGTTGGAGAGATCTTCAGTGGAGATTTTTCTTCAGAATTAAAATCATACACTTGGCCGGGAGGAATGTCTGGGGCATATGAACAATTTTTTTCTTCAGATGGAAAAGTGTTTTACACAATTGAAGATTTTGATAATAAAATTAAAGCTTGGGAGGCTGCAACCGGCAGGTTTATAGGGACACTCTATCTTTTTAAGGAATCTAACGATTATGTATTTATGGATGCTGATGGACGTTTCGATGGTACACCTGAAGGTGTAAAACAAATCTATTATGTAATAAACAAAAAGCCCTTACCACTAGATAAAATTTTTGAAAAATATTATACACCAAATTTGTATGTTCGATCTGTAGCAGGAGAAAAATTTGATAAGATTGATGTTAATATCAAGCCTTTCCCAAAAGCAAAAATATCGTATGCTGAAGCCAAAAGAAATTTATCTGTGGAAGAAGATGGAGTTCCGCTTTATAAAAATAATACTGGCATTGCAGAAATTACAATCAATGCAACTGCGCCCGAAGATAAAGTAGATGAAATACGTTTATTTCATAATGGTAAGGTGGTAAACCTTGCAACCCGTGGGCTTTTTGTAACGGATAATGATGGCACCGAGAGTAAAAAATATGTTGTAAATCTCTTACCGGGTAACAATAATTTCAGTGCAATTGCATTAGATAGCCAACGTACAGAAAGCGATGTAGACGAAATAAATGTTTCCTATTCTTTAAACGTTAATCAGCCTATATCTAAACCGATTCAAAATAATAATAATACAGCTATCATTTCACCTATTGATAAAAACGCCACCATGTATTTGATGGTAGTAGGTATTAATGCATATACAAATAAAGTTAATCCACTGACCTATGCATTGCCCGATGCGACATCGTTTAAAGACGAAATAGAAAAAGATGCAAAGAGCGTATTAGCAAATGTAAAAACATATTTTATTACAGATGCAAAGGCAGATAAAGCAGGAATAGTAAATGCTTTTAATGAAATAAAAAAGGAAGCCAAGCCGCAAGATGTGTTTGTGTTTTATTATGCAGGGCATGGCTACATCAGTCCTACAAACAAAGAGTTTTATTTGGTAAGTGCAGATGTTGCAGATGGTGGAGAAAGCCTGCTAAAAAATGGTATCCCCGCAAAAGACCTTCAACAATATGCTGTAGATATACAAGCACAAAAGCAATTGTTTATTCTGGATGCCTGCCAAAGTGCAGGTGCATTTGATGCCATGCTAAAGCACGATGGTGAGCAGCAAAAAAGCTTGGCAGTTGTAGCACGTAGCACAGGTACGCATTGGATGGCAGCAAGTGGCAGTACGGAAACGGCAAAAGAATTTGGCGAGCTTGGACACGGCGCATTTACTTATGCTTTATTACAAGGACTAAAAGGACAGGCAGCATTAAACAAAATGATTACCGTAAATGGAATGAAAAACTTTTTGCAGGTGCAGGTACCGGAGCTTGTAAAAAAATACGGCAGTAACAATCAATACCCGGCGAGTTATGGGTTTGGTAATGATTTTCCGGTGGAGATAGTAAAATAAATTATGGTATTATAAAAAATCAATAATTCTGCATAATAAAACTTAATAAAGTATTGCTCTATCATTTAAAATGAAAGTATGAAAAACATTTGCTTATTTATCACTCTAACACTTGTGCAAATTGTTAGTAATGCGCAACAGAAAGTAACCACAACAGCATCTAAACTCAAGTATGAAATTATAAATGAAGGGAATGGTAAAAAACCACTACCTACTGATAAAGTAACCTTTAATTACAGAGGTACACTAGAGGATGGTACTGTGTTTGACGATTCATACAAAAGAGGGTAACCAATTGAAGTATTGCCGAGCAATATGATAAAGGGATTGATATAAGGATTGCAACTCATGCCACTTAGGGTTAAATATATTTTTTTTATTCCTGCTAATTTAACTTATTGAGATAAAGGTGTAGGGGATGTTTAGTTATTAAAAATTAATGATGCGGAAGCAAATAATAATTTGCCAAAACTGACCCCGCTAATCCAAAAGCAATCTACACTACCATCAAAACTGATTATGATACCTATACAAAGGGAATCCAGGAAATGAAAGGCAGTTAGCGGCACCCATTTTTATGTAACAGTAAAATAAATGGAAAAAAAAAAGGTTAAGGTAGAATCAAATACTGCATTAGTAATTGAAAATAAAGCCACTGATACCGCTTCTGTAGACTTATATATAAAAGGCGATACAGTTTTTAGCATGGGTTACAAAAAATAAAGAACGCCTGCATGTAGAAACTAAGAAATACCTTAACCTTTCTTCAACTACTCAAGATTAATAATTCTGCAAAACTCAATCATCCATATAAATAATCTTATGAAACTTTTAATATCTTTTTTTACTATTCTTGTTTTTTTACCAACAACTTCACAAATTGTAAATGATACAACATCAAAACTCATGGCTTCCAAAAAATTAAATGCGGTGATCGTTTTAGCAAAACAGCCATTTATAGAACAACAGATAGATAAAAGGATTGTAAATGTGCAGTCAGATAATATGGCTAAGCGCAGCAATGCATTTGAGATTTTGCAAAAGCACCTGGGATAAATATTACGGGAGAAGATATAATAAATATGAGTGGAAAAGCCGGTGTAAATATTTTAATAGATGCGCTACCCACACAAATGAGCGGTAAAGAACTGGCAAACTTTTTACGGTTGATGCTTGGTAGTACAATTGACAAAATTGAATTGATTATCAATCCATCTTCACTTTTTTTATGCGCAGGGAAATGCAGGAATTATCAATATACGTTTAAAGAAAAACAAACTGAAGGGTACAAATGGAAATGTAAATATTGTATATACCCATAATGTACATTACCGCAGCAATGCTTCGGTAGCAATAAACCACCGCTCAGGAAAAATAAATGCTTTTGCTAAAGTGAATGTAAATAATACTGAACAGCATACTAATTGTCACATAAATAGAAATGTTGCAATAAATAATGTGGTTAGGAATTTCAACAACACTACTGTTGATAAGGACAGAAACGTTTCTCAAAACATACGTGCTGGAGTTGATTATTATTTAAATAAAAAAATACACTTGGCATTTTATTTACAATAAATGTAACTGGAATTCTTTTAATACGCCGGGCAAAACATTCATCAGCAGCAATGGTTACATAGCCATCCCCCCATTTTGTAATTTGTAATGGAGCAACCAAATCTATTATTTAAAAGTCTCTCTTTTATTTTACATCCGTAGAGACTGCTTTGCCGTAACTCTACGGATAGAAATGTTTATCTTGTATGGGAGAAAAAAATTTCATGAAAAAATTACTGCTATTTTCATTTATCCTATTATTTTTTGATACTACATGGGGTCAAAAAATAAATGAAGACTCTTTATTTATTGCATCTGTGCTTACAGAAGCAAAAGGCTTATTTCAGTCTGATAAAAAAGCAGCTCTATCTAAGGCAAGACAAGGTTTGGTATTAGCTAATAAGATAGAAAATAATTTTCAACAATGTGATTTCAATAATTTTATTGGAATTTTAAATATTTACAATGCAAATTATGATAGCTCTTTATATTATTTAGCAGAAGCAAAAAAATTAGCCTTCAAATTAAAAAATAATAAACTCATAGCAAAAGTCTATACAAATATTGGGCTTAACTATATGCAGCAAGGCAAATATTCTTTATCAGTAGAGGCATCTATACGAGCAGCAAATTATTTAGAAAAAATAGGTAGTATTGATGGCATTGGAAGTATTTATGCAAATATTAGTAATGTTTATACGAATTTGAAAAATACAAAAAAAGCACTTTTTTATGCAGACTCAGCAATTAAATATTTTACACTTTCTAAAGAGGAATCCGGAGTAGCTAATGTTTATAACAATTATGGAGTAATATATTCAGACTTATTACAAAATGATAAAGCATTAATTTTTTATAAAAAATCATTTAAAATAAAACAAGATTTAAATGATTACAATGGACAAGCTAATTGCTTAAATAATATTGGAACACTTTATATTGATTTAAAAAAATACGATAGTGCTAAAATTTATTTTGAAAGAGCAGGTGCCCTATATAAGCAGGTTAATGATCCTAAAGGTTTATCAGACATAGCAGGAAACTTAGCCAAAGTAAATGCTTTAACAAATAAAGTATCTGCAACTGAGGATAGTAAAAAGGCACATGAGTTATCTAAACAAAATATAGGATTAGATATTCAAAGCGAAATTGCCTTTAACGTAGCAAATAGCTATGAAAAAAAAGGCGACTATAAAAATAGCCTGAAGTATTATAAAATTTACAGCACTACAAAAGACTCATTATCTAGTACTGAGATTCAGAATAAAATAAACGATATAGAAATTAAATATGAGAGCGAAAAAAAAGAGACTGCTATAACCTTGCTAAACAAAGAAAATAAAATTCAGAAACTTGTTATTAATAAAAATGAAACTTATTTAATTATCGCTGTTGGATTTTTATTTGTAATCATTTTTATTACTTATTTACTTTTTAATAGAAATAAAATAAGGCAAACTAATAAACTGCAAAAGGAAATTATAAAGCAACAAGACCTAGCAACTAAAGGTATTATTGATGCTGAGGAAAGAGAGCGTAAAAGAATAGCAGCCGATTTGCATGATGGAGTTGGGCAACTTTTTAGTACTGTAAAAATGAATATGGAAATTTTACTAGATCGATTTTTAGTGAAAGATCCTAACGCAAATATTTTGGCCGAAAAAACATTGGCATTGGTAGATGAAAGTTGCGCAGAAGTACGAAGTATAGCCCATCAAATAATGCCCAATGCATTGATGAAGGCAGGATTAGTAAATGCCATTAGAGATTTTATAAACAAAATACCTACTAATAAATTAAAAATAACGGTACTAGCAGATGGAATAAATGAACATTTAAATAGTAGCATAGAAACTGTTTTGTACAGAGTAATTCAGGAAAGTGTGAACAATGTAATTAAGCATGCCAATGCAACTCAACTCGATATTACGCTATTAAGTGATGCCACAGAAATAACGCTTGCAATAGAAGACAATGGTAAAGGATTTGATACCAATGATCAACAAAAATTTATAGGTATTGGGCTAAAAAATATGGATAGTAGAATTGCACTTTTAAAAGGAAGTTTTGAGTTATCATCAACCATGGGGAAAGGTACTATCATAGTTATACACATACCTCTTGTATAAAAATGGAATCAATAATAAATAAAAATATTTTTATTGCAGATGATCATCAAATGGTTATTGATGGTCTAAAATTGATACTACAAGAATACCCACAATTTAACATTGTAGGGGAAAGTAATGATCCCTTTTTGGTGAAAGGTATGTTAGAAAATAGTAAAGTAGATATTTTGATAACCGATATAGGTATGCCTGCAATGAGTGGAGTGGAACTCAGTAGAATTGTAAAGCATAATTTTCCACAAATAAAAATATTAGCTCTTACTGCATTTGCTGAAAGCCAGATAATAAGCGAAATGATTGATGCCGGTATATCCGGCTACATATTAAAAAATGCGGGAAAGCGAATTTTAATAGAAGCTTTAGAAACCATTATTATAGGCGAAAGCTATTTTGGGAAAGAAATAACCATGGCTTTAGCAAAATCCTTTAAACAACAAAAAGAAGAAATAGCACTTACCGACAGAGAAATAGAAATAATACGGCTCATAGAAAAAGATATGACCAACAAACAAATAGCCGAGACACTTTTTATAAGTGAACGAACTGTAGAAACGCATCGAAAAAATATCTTGTTTAAAACAAATACCCATTCTCTTGTTGGATTACTCAAATATGCTTATGATCGTAAAATAATTTGAAAATCTAACTTCATCCTTCCATTTATTGCAGAAACTACGTAGTAAAATATACCCTTTAGGGGGTATTTCATTGTTAAAGTAATTGTATTGCTTTGTATTATTATTTTATTTAACAATACAAAAAATACAGCAATGAAAAATTTGAAATCAACATTAATTATCATCTTGATTGCATCATCTATGATGGTAGCATCCTGCAAAAAAACATCCACATCAACCAATTCTACCACAAGTATGGGAGGTAATGTAACAGCTACTATTGGTGGATTAACTTTTCAATCAACATCTGCCAATATTATAAAGTCGACTACTGGTTTCCCTAACATAACTATACAGGGTGCACAAGCTGACGGCAGTAATGTTAATATACAAGTTACAGGGTTGGGTGCTCAGTATACGCCAATTGTGGGCACTTACAGTTTGTATCAAGGCGGTGTAAACTCTACTAATTTTGTGAGTACAGCCACCTATGCACCTCCTGTATCTGGCACCACACAAAAAAACTATTCATCCCAGGGGTGTGATGCTAGCTTACCAACTGCAGGGTTTGTTCCAAATGGTACTGTTACGTTTACCGAAATATCCACTACCAAAATAGCAGGCACATTTCAATTTAATGCAGCATATATCAGCAACTGCTCAGATGTAAAATTGATAACAGCAGGCACTTTTAGCAAAACTTTTTAAATTATTAAAACCAAAAAACGAAAACAATGAATAATTTAAAAATAACGATTACGATTTTTTTATTATCAATATTTGTAGCAATAACTTCCTGTAAAAAAGCAACAACAGAAACACCTGTCATTGCTGCACCTGTTAGCGGTGCATTTACATATAAGGTAAATGGCGGTGCTGCAATTACTGTAGACAGTGCAAATGCTGTAATCTACAACCCTCTGGGTACCGGTAGCAGAACTATTGATGTATATGCTTTTAAAGGAGGAAAACAAGTATTGGAGTTTCATTTTGCTCCAATTGTAAGGCTAAACAATATCCCTAATTCTAGTACACTCCTTACATATATTACCACTCTGGTTGCTCCTTATGCATACGATTCGCAATCTGGCGTTTTAAACTTAACTACTTGCGATACCATAAATAAAAATTTAATTGCTGATTTTAATTTTGTTGGCAAAGATTTTAACGGTGGTCCTGCCACAGTAAATATTACCGAAGGGCACATGGTAGTTACGAAACTTACCAAACAATAAAATAGACATAGTTGCTAATTTAGTACTTAATAATAAAAAAGAACAGTTAAAAATACCTCTTATTTTCTATAACTCTGTTGCATTATTTCGATAATGTGTTGAAATGAGGAAGTAAAAAATTACAATAACCTTTAAGATAGAAATGCCAAATAAAAGAGCAACGTATATAAATTTTATGCAGCTATAATAAATTTCAAAAAGGTAAATACTAATTTTTTAAAACAGAATTAGATATCTTCCTTATACAAATTGATGAGAAAAATTTTTTTACCAAAATACAAATGACTTTATGAAAAAAAAATTGAGTTTAATATTAGCGTTTTGCTCGTTCATATTTATAGCTAATAGCCAAACTCTAAGTAGTGAAGATGCGGCTAAAACAAAAGATATGCAAGAGACAATTACAACAATTGTAAATGCAATATCCGAAAACTTTGCAAATCATAAAGGAGCAGTTATTATAAATTACAAAGGAGATGGAAGATGGCAAACAAAATACCAACCTAAATCAAATATTTTATTAATGTATCCTACAAGTGCAGCGGTAATAGAATATGACGATACTAAAAAATGCCATTATGAGGCCAATTATCAAAACTTGAATGTTGGTACACTAGCATATAATGCTTTTGCAAATTTGGCATTTATAAATAAAAAATACAAGACTAAAGTATTAGAATCTACGAATGGTAATGTTTCAAAAATTCTAGTCTTTTACGATAAAAAGCAGATAGGAATTGCAATAAAAAATACCCTTCAAAAAACAGTAGATATTGAAATTGGAGAATTTTAGTTTTCAATTTTAAGATATAAAAAATCATGAAAAAAATTATTAAATTATTTACAATAATATTTATATCGTTGCTATGCTATAATACTTATGCGCAGATATTATCAAACGCCGATGCTAAGATTATAGAAGATATGCAGGCAACTATTGTGCAAATGAAAGATAAGGTAGATAATGGTTTTGATAATATGATACTAGGTAAAGAACAAACAAAAGATAGTATCATCATAGAATACAAAGCTATGCCTTTAGAAATGTTGCATGCACAAGAATATTTGATAATAAAATACAGAGATAGTTCAAGTAATTTATATGGATGTACATACAATAATAAAAAAAGTGTTCTCCTCGCAACAATAGCATTTGATAATCTTTTAAAACAAGATAAAAAATGGAGATTTTCAGAAAGATCCGAAGAAGATAAAAATATACTAACTAACTATTTGATTTATGATGATAAAACAATTGGATCATTTACGAAAGCAAAAAATGGGTCTTACCTGTATTTCTATTTAATACAGTATAAAGATGATATTTCTCACAATGAAAAACCAGATCCAAATAACAACATTGAACTTTATATGAGTGATTATGATAGGCAACAAGATAGCCTTGATAATACAATTTACAAAACGGAAAGTGAAAAAATAGAAAGTATAGAAAGTGGTTTTGGCAATTTGATAATAAAGGCAGAAGATGGTTTTATTGATATGATATATGATGAATCGGCGAGAGATAGCAACTTAATTTACTATAAAGCTAACTTTCAGATATTCATGAAAGCTCAAAACTGCCAAGGGATAAAATTACTTCCAAGCGGTGGTAGATATTTTTTATGCAGCTATAATAAACCTGAAAATATATTTATTGCAATGAAAGCTATAGATAGATTAAAAGGCACAGAAACGGTAGGCTGGAACATACAACAATTGGATATGGAGGATACAAATTTTGTAGGTAAAAAAATATTTTTAAATGGAAAATATGTTGCTTATACCACCTACATAAAAGATATAAATCAATATTTTATTGCTGTAAAAGATCAGGTATTTATAGAAAATTTTTCTACGCCAAAAAAGAATATAGCTCCACTAAATAAAAATGTCTCTAAAAAGAGAAAATAGATGAAATGAAAAATTATATAATATTTTTTTACTTCACATTATTAAGCTGCTTTACACAAAAAATGCAAGCACAGCAACTATCTACCTCAGATAATAATATTGTAAAGGATATAAAATCGGTAATAAAATCTTTTGCTGAAACAGCACCCGCAAGCTTTGATAGTTTAATAAATTATGGCGATGGTTTAATAGCCAAGGATACAAATTTACTTTTATATAATGCTTACCCTACACTAGCATTACACGCCGATAAATACACCGTTTTCAATTATTATAATGACAGCATCTATTTATACAATACCGTTTTTGAAAACAAAAAAACTGTGCTATTGTTTGATAAAGCTATAGCTGACTTAATCTTATTTAAAGGGGGCTCTAATAATTGGAAAACCGTATTTCAAAAAAATATACTAGATAATGATAGTGTAACCTATTTATTGTATAAAAATAAAAGAATCGCGTTTTATCAAAAAACTAATGACAACTCACTTTTACGTTTGGCATTTATAAATACTGAAAATACTACCGAAAAAGATCAGGCAGATACAAAAAATGATACTAAGTTTTTAAATGATCTGGATGAAAAAGTAGATAATGTTGATGTTATTTTTTACAATAATAACAAAGAAAAAATAGAGAGTATTCAGAATGGGTTAGCATACATAACTATAAATTGTAAAATCCTGTTTGTAAAAGAAATTGAAAATAAAATTATTAAAAAAGAGGCCGATGTATATTATAAAGTAAAGCCTATAAATAAAATGTATGCTCAAAATTATTTCGGAATAAAAAAATTATCAGATAGTGCTATCTATTATGTGTGTAGCTATACAAATAGTAATGAGGTAGCCTTAGCTACAGCGGCTGTATATAATTTACCTGAATTAAAAAATAGCAAATGGATACTCTTAAAATTTATAGGTAAAGACAATAATCTTATTCAAAAACTGTATTTAGACGAAGTGGAAGTAGGATATACAATATATAATAAACAAAGAAATCAATTTTTAATTTTTTTAAAAAAATAATTCTTTTAGAATGAAAAATCAACTCTATCTAATTTCAGCATTTGTAATATATAGTTGTATAATATTTAATTCTGCAAAAGCACAAGATAGTAATGCAAACTCAGAGTCAGAATTAGAAAAGGATATTAAGGCTCTAATATCAATGAAAAATAATTTCAGCAAAATAGAAACTTCCGAAATTAATAACTACACTAATGTGGTTGAGTTTGGCACCACTACAAAACCCATTAATTATTCTTACAATCTTTCTATTTTAAAAAATAAAAAAAAGGAAACAAGTGCATTTGTATATTCAAATATTCAGACTTTGGAAGCAGCATATTTTTCAATATCTATCAATGCAATCTTACTTCCCACAACTAGTAAATGGAAAAGTGAATATGATAAGGCTAGCTCTAAATATTATTCAAACAGAACAATATTTTATGACAATAAAAAAATTGGATATCTAATCGATTATGATCGAGAACATAATGAACATAAAACATGGCTTTTTATTGGAAGTTTAGCTAAAGAGGATATTGAGAAATATTTAGCTGCTAAATATCAAGTTAAAGATTTTACTACAAAAGTGGCAAGCCCTGAAGATGATGTTTTAAAACATTTGAATGATTTTATAATAGATTCCCTAGAAACTTATTCTAAATATCTCTCTATCGATAGGAGCGAAAAAACGGATAAAGAAAAAGGTTCTGCAATATTAGATTTTATGAAACAATTTGACTCAGTTGAAATGAAAAAGTGGGCTACGAATAGTAAGGTCAAAAAAAATATACCCGAATACTTACAGCAAACAGAAGTAAAAAATATTATTTATGGGTGTATTAATCTTTTAGAACAAAGAACGGGAGGCTTTAAAAATTTAGAACTAGCAGAAAATAACAAGCTCAATAATGAAATTCTGTACAATGCTAAACCAAACGGCTTAATGCTTTCCAACGCCGAATATGTTTGTGAACGAAATAATAAAACGAATTATAATGCATATTACTATGGCGATAGGGAACGAAGTTTAAGCTTACAGGCATTTTTAGGAATATTAGAAGTATATAAAACAGATTCTCCTTTAACAATAAAAAAAATTGAAACAGGCAATAAAATTCAATATGATTTGTATTTAGATAGATTAAATATTGCAAGATACATAATAAGCGCAGGGGATAAACCCAACAGCGTTATATACATTTATGAACCTGGATTTTAAATTTTAGGAATGTGAAAAATACGTTTACGCTATTAGTATTTGTAATGCTTTTTGTAAATACATCGTTTGCACAAAAGCAATATAACCCTGCTAGCATCAAAGAAGCAATACAAATACTTTTTAAAAATTACCTCTCAAATTTTAAATCTTTTAATGGTGCTAAAAAAAATGATACTTATGCTTCTTTTACCAGCAAATTGAAATTACCAAATAGTATTACGAATCATATAGAAATAGCATCTTCTACAGATTACCCGTTAATATTTATAAGTATTATACCGGCAGGTTGCGATAAAAAAATAGCTATACAAAAGCAAAAGAAAATATGTGCAGAAATTTTAGCCACTAAAATATTAATAGATAAAAAGGAATATAATATCGTTTTTAAACCAGAAGAATCTAACATGGAAAATGAAGAATATGTTTTTGTTTATAAAGTAGAAAATGCACCACCTAAATACCTGGAAGCTCAGGTTGTAATAAGGCTTGACCCTACTTTAAAAAAGAAATATAAATATCAATTCACATTTTCATTGGCTTATGTAGAAAGCTCGTATAAATATTGATTCATGAAAAAAACACTGTCCTATTTTGTAAATGTTTTAAAAAATATCATTGAATTTTTTAAATGGATCTGGAGCATAATTTATGGATTAATAAAAGATGGGTTTTTTAAGTAAATGCGTAAAATTTAAACTTCTAATTACATATAAAACTAACAACATGAAAAGAGTTATTATGATTTCATCATTCTTGGTATCATTCTCCACAAGCATTTATGCGCAAGAAAAATTTAAAGTTTTTGTTGCGGCCAATTTTGGAATGAGTAAAGTAACTTTTACCCCGAGTATTGGTACTATTAATAGAAATTTTAGCGGTGCAATAGGTGCGCACTTAATTTATAAGTTAAAGCCCAATATAGATTTAATAGCCATGCCCGTGTTACAACAAAGAGGTTATACCAGCATGAATGGCGCTAATAAATTTGATGTAAGAGTAAGTTATATAGATATTCCCGTAGGCGTTGAGTTTGGCTTTGCTGCAAGAGCATTGATAGGGTTCGACAAATTTGAAAAAGGAGCGGAAAAACCTTTCTTCTTTGGAGCAGGTATTTACGAAGGGCTTGCAATAAGTGGAAAATACACTGACAAATATTTAAGCAACCCCGCCGTTAAAATAAAATTTGGTGAATCTGTAACAGACCAGCGATCCCGAACTGACTTTGGGTTAAACTTTACCTTAGGGATGCGATTTGATCGTTTTAGATTTGGTTTACAAAAACAAGTGGGTTTAAAAAACGTAATGCCTAATTCCAGGCAAGCAAAAGACGGCAGTATAAAAACGGATAATTTTGGATTTTTTGTTGCTTATAATATTAGAGATATTTTAAAGAAAAAATAATATGAAACTATATCCTATTTACATAATACTGTTTTTCATATCTATTAATGGCTATGCACAAAAAGATAAAACGCTTTATTGGCCGGCTATGCAAATGGATAGAGCAGAAATATATATTTCCCAGCAATCTCACCCCTACAAAGAGACTTTTTATGAAGAGTATCTTATAAAACCTAAAGAGGCTAAGGTTCTTCATTTAGAAATTAGAGGGGCATTAAAATCTAATTATAAAAAAAGCGACACATTTAGTATTCAGGTGCGAACCCGCACATCCCTTTTGCTAAATGATTTTGTAGAAGGCAGTGCAATTTTTAATTTGAAACTTCAAAATACGGACTCACTAGGTATTTTTATTTTTTCTAAACCAACCTAAATGAACCAAAAGAAATTAGTATTAATTACCTTATAGCAGATACTGCAGAATTGATTTATAAAAACATTGAGCCACAATTAGTATTTGAAAAAATGCTGGAATTAGCAAGAACAAGATTTACAAATAAGTGCTCAAAATCTCCTTATGGTGAAAGAATAAAATATAAAGAGGGTTTATTTTCAAACAATAATTCTGCAACAAGGTCAAGTGATAATGGAGAAGTAATGCAATATCTCAATAGGGTAAATTGCAATAATAATGAAGCAGAAGCTACTTTTAATGAATGGGATCAAATATTAAAAAATTGGATGAAAGATTATAACATTACTTCTATAATTAAAACAGAACCAAAAAAAGATTTTGGAATTTCAAAACAAACTGAATTTGTAAAAATGGATAAAAAAGGATTGTCTGTTTTTAAAGTAGTGTTGATGAAAGAAGAGATTATGGAATTTGGAGCAAGTGAAAGGCATTACAATGTTCTTATAAAGATTGCAGATCATTGATAATTTTCGTTAATCAATTTTATTAAAGCTTATTTAATTTTGAATTTTAATTATGAAAAAAATAATTTTAAATTTTCTTTTTTTATCTACTATTTACAAACCAATAATTGCACAATACAAAATCATTTCTCTTCCAAATATTACCCTTACATTTTCACAAAAAAATTATTACGGTAAATATGCAGGTGAAGTAAATGAAGCAAACCAACCCAATGGATATGGCTTGTTTACCTTTAAAGATAGTGCTGCTTACATTGTGGGCCAATTTGTTAATGGGTATCTTTCAGGGAATGTCGCAATGTTAGACTCCAATACTCACAGTGCTTCATTATCTAACATAGAAAATGGATTAAGTAATACATCTTTTGAATTCCATGATAAAGATTTACGTTATTATAAAATTATAAATGGATTAAATTATCCATTAAGAACTTGCTATTTTCTAAATAATAAAATATATGCAATGTGTAGGTCCGGCATTGAAATAAATAAACCAACACTTAGTGTATTTTCTTTGGATTATACTGATGCAAGTAGCCCTACTGTAAAATACTCATCTGCAGTGGATAAAGATGGTAAAAAAGATGACTCAAATGTGGAGTTTTATTATAGTAATAACACAGCAATTACAACAGTTTATAATCACGGAACTAAGACTTTTAATGGTTCGGGTTATAAATCTGGTGGTTATCATAGAGATGAAGATATTGCAACACATCTTAATAATAAGGTTCCTTATTGGTTACAAGGAGCACAATTTTGGGAGGTAAATAGTAGTAAAGATTTAATTTTTTTGAAAAACCCTCAATCACTTGGGCTCAATACTGCTTATGGTATGAATTGGATTATAAATGCTAATAGGAATGAAGCATCATTAAATGTTTCAGCATTTACAAATTGGGTAAAGCCTGCAGGTTTCTTACAAAAAATAGAAGTAAGCAATGCAAAGAAATATGACTACTATATGGGTAATTTTATATTAAATGATAACAGAGTAAGCTATGGTGTAGGAGTTGTAACTCTTTGCTATAGCGATAAAAACGAATTTAATATGTGTGCAGGAAATATTTTTATAAATGAAGCAGGTACAATAATTACAAAAAGTGGATTTACTATAACTAACAAGGATGATAATTTTTTTATTTGTATTGGTAATTTAGAAAACAATACTAACATGATTAATGGGTATTATATAGTTCCTGATAAGCAATTTTTTTTAAGAGGAAAATTTGATGTCGGATATACTAAAGCAATAGGAGAAGCTGTAATAAAAGGAAGCACACTTACCTCTAAATATAAATTTGAAAATACAATTGTTACAGAATTAAAAGAAATATCTACTTTTAATAGAATAACTCAATCAGATTTATTTAATGTGCAAATTGATACAGAGATAAAATAGTTTTTATTATCGGTAGCATCTTATAAACTGTGTAAGTGATTAAAAGTTGGGGGTACCCCCAACTTCTTTTTTAAAAAAGGTATTGGTAAACCTCTTCCACCTTACCAAGCATTACTACTTCGATACCAAATTTCAGTTTACCTATACTTTTACTGTTGTATTTTGAGATAAGTATTTTTTCGAAACCGAGTTTCTCCGCTTCTGCAATACGTTGTTCTATTCTGTTCACGGCTCTTATTTCGCCTGACAGACCAACTTCTCCTGCAAAACAAACTTTTTGTGGCAGCGGTACATCTTCATAGCTACTCAGCAAAGCGCAAACAATTGCTAGATCAATACTTGGATCCTCTACTTTTATGCCACCTGCAATGTTTATAAACACATCTTTTACGCCAAAATGAAAGCCACCACGCTTTTCTAAAACAGCTAAAAGCAGCTGTAAACGCCTGAGATCGAACCCACTAACTGTTCTTTGCGGTGTTCCATACACACTTTGCGTTACCAAAGCCTGGGTTTCTATGAGTAAAGGACGCATTCCTTCAATAGTTGCCGCAATGGCGATTCCGCTTAATTCATCCTCTTTTTGGGTAATTAAAATTTCTGAAGGGTTTAAAACCGGTTTCATTCCTTCCCCCGTCATCTCATAAATACCCAATTCTGAAGTGCTTCCAAACCTGTTTTTTAGGGTACGTAAAATGCGATATGCATAATGTCTGTCACCCTCAAATTGCAAAACAGTATCTACCATGTGCTCCAAAATTTTTGGTCCAGCAATGGTGCCGTCTTTTGTAATATGTCCAATTAAAAAAACAGGAGTATTGGTTTCTTTTGCATAGCGTTGAAGTTCTGCAGCGCATTCTCTTATCTGCGAAATACTTCCCGGACCAGATTCTACAAATGGCGATTGTAATGTTTGAATAGAATCAACAATCACCAACTCCGGCTGTAATTTTTTTATCTCTTTAAAAATTGTTTGCGTGTTTGTTTCGGTGAGCAAATAAAAATTATCGCTCTGTGTTCCTACTCTATCTGCACGCATTTTTATTTGCTGTTCACTCTCTTCTCCACTAATGTACAAGGTGCGCACCTGTGTAAGTTGCAAACCTATTTGCAAAAACAAAGTTGATTTCCCAATGCCTGGTTCACCTGCAACAAGCACAATACTTCCTGCAACTATTCCGCCACCAAGTACACGATTTAATTCACCATCGCTGGATAAAATTCTTTTTTCTTCTCCACTTACAACATCATTTATAGAAATTGTTTTTAATCCCTTCATACCGCTAAAGTCCCGCCAATCCTCTTTTGCAGCCTTATCTGTTCCTTTTACAATTACTTCTTCTACAAAAGTATTCCACTCATTACAGCCCGGACATTTACCAACCCACTTCGCACTTTCTTGTCCACAGTTCTGGCAAAAAAATGTTGACTTCGTTTTACTCATAAAATAAAATTACGTAGAAGCGTTGTAGAATGTTGA
>JAYVVD010000124.1:0-2915 GCA_043787295.1 Ferruginibacter sp.
TTTATTTTATGCAATATTCTAGTATCATTGAAAATAGTTTTCATTCTTTTATAAGCGATACGCTATTCCCCTGCGTGGCAGCTAAAGATGCGCTTACAAAAGATAACATACAAATCTATATTGCTCAACACATTGCCTGCCCGGCAGATGATAAACATATATTGGCTTTTCTCTACGATTTTACAGACGCATACAGGTGTTCAGAAAAAGGGTTTCACAGTGCGGCTATTATTTTTGAGCAATCCGATAACCTCAGCGAAGATTTGTTTGACAATTTTATGTGGCAAAGATTAAGCGCAATTAGAAAAATGGATGAGAAAAATTATCAGCATGATGCACGGGTTGACAATAATCCCACATCGCCTAGTTTTAGTTTTAGCATAAAAGAAGAGGCGTATTTTATACTTGCTTTGCATGCAAACAACTGTAGACCGGCACGGCAGTTTAAATATCCTACACTGATCTTTAACCCACATGCACAGTTTGAGGCAATGAAAACATCTTCACGCTACGAAAAAATGAAGGCTGTTGTCAGAAAAAAAGATATGGAGCTTGCGGGCTCTGTAAACCCTATGCTTACTAACTTTGGCGAAGCATCTGAAGTATACCAGTACAGCGGAAAACTGTACGATAAAAATTGGAAATGCCCGTTAATTTCTATTTAATAAGTGGATGGGTTTAAAAATAATCAATAATGAATATTATACAACCACGCAGCGGCACTGCATTTATTTTAAACAAAGGTGAACGTCTTACTGTAACCGATATGGAAGGAGAACAGGTATCGGATTTTATTTGTTTTAACCGCCATGATAAAGCAGAATATTTAAGCAGTGGTAGAACGATAGATTATGCCGAAACTATTTTTCTTACCACAGGGCATCCATTTTATTCTAACAGAAGTAATATTATGTTTGATATAATTGAGGATACGGTTGGCCGCCACGATTTTTTGCTTACACCCTGTAGTGCTGATACTTTCAGAATTATTTACGGTCACAAAAACCCACACCGTGGTTGTTTTGGTAATCTCTCTGAAGCATTACAACCTTTTGGTATTTTACCTGATGACATCCCTATCTGTTTTAATATTTTTATGCACGTAACAGTAAACGGGCAAACAGGAAAAATAGATGTACTTCCACCAAAAAGTAAAGCAGGCGATCATATAACAATAGAAGCACGTATGGATCTTATTGTAGGAATGACAGCCTGCTCTGCAGAAATGTCTAACAATTATTCGTTTAAACCTATTGGTTATCTAAAAGAAACGTAGGAAATTTAGTTTTTCTACAGATCACAAATAGGAAATTTTAAATTCCCACTTTTTTATTTTTTTCAATAATTTGATTGCACAATAAATAAAAAAAATTGTAAAATCTGCGCAAATCTGAAGGCAAAAAACGATTCTCTACCAATAAAATACTGGCATACAGCCAATCATAAATACATAAATTCTTGTCGTGATGATGATATCAGAATTTTGCGTTTCCTTTTAAAAAATTAGTTCTTACATTGCAACAAGCGAAAAACCAAGGCTTGCATGCAATTACTTTCCCCTAAAAAAATAGCATTTTTTCTTCAGCAAAAAACAGTTTATATAACTTATTTTATTACACTGGCTGCAATAAATTTAGCTACTGTTGTAAGCGGCAAAATGAACACCTGGAATATTTATAGAAATATTTTCTGGCATTTTGTAAAGCACGATGATATTTATGCGGCTTACCCTGCAGAGTTTGGAGATCAATATCAATACAGCCCCAGTTTTCCGATGCTGTTTGCACCATTTGCATGGTTACCTTATTATGTAGGCTATTTTTTTTGGAACAATTTAAGCATGCTGCTTATTCCATTTCTGATTTTTAAATTCAAACACTTTTCTATCGAAAAAAAAGCAATTGTCTGCTACATAGGTTTAATAGAAATGCTTGTATGTCTGCAAGGCACGCAGGCAAATGTTATGATTGCCAACTTAATATTATTATCATTTTTAGCTTTCGAAAACAAGCAGCAGTGGCTTGCTGCATTTGCACTGGCTGCGGGCATTTACATTAAAGTATATCCCGTTGTAGCTGTCTCTTTGTTTTTGCTTCATCCTGATAAATTAAAATTTGCTTTCAAATTTTTCGTTGCAATGGTCGTGGTAGGCGCATTGCCATTAATTGTTTTTTCGCCTGCGGAGTTGGGTTTAATGTATAAAAAATGGTTCATTATTATGAAAGAAGATCCTGGAGTAATTCCGGGAAGCATTTCATTAACCGGCGTACTGCAGGCTTATTTTAATATCTCTGATTTCTCAAAGTTATTTGTGCAATTGGGAGGTATTGCCATTTTTTGCTTAATGTATATCAGAACAAATTTATTTAAGGAATATTATTACCGTATTTATTTTTTATGCAGTATTTTAATATGGGTGGCACTGTTTAATCATGTGTCAGAAATAACTACTTATTCTATCGCCATTTGTGGAGTGGGATTTTGGTTTATTCACCAGAAACAAACGATGGCTATGAAATTATTTATGCTGCTATTTGTTTTAATAGCAACAGTTTTATCAATAGATCCTACACCACGGTTTATAATAAAATACATTTATGAACATTCTCTTAAAACCCTTCCATTTACCTTTATTTGGGTTTGTATATTATACCAGATGCTTACAAAAAAGCCGGATTTTTTTAAATTGTCTTCTCCACAAGATCTTCCAACGAATACGTTGCAATAGTAATTCCTGTTATGGTTTGCGGACTTGCTTTTTTGTGCTTTTGTGGGTAGGCTCTGCCTTTAACCGTAAATTGTACTTCAATAAATTTACGTCTGTTGCAAGTCTATAATCTTATTACAATCATAATTGTACTCACCGCTGTATTTGGCTATATAAATTTTAGATTTTTAAAATTGCCCGCTGCCAT
>JAYVVD010000125.1:0-12266 GCA_043787295.1 Ferruginibacter sp.
TAAATATTTTAAAGAAGGGGTAAGTTTAGAAAATTGCAAAGGATTTTTTTTGTTTGTTGAATCTGTAAAAGAGTCACCGGTAAATTTAGCACCACTTAAAGAAAGTGTTAATTTATCTCCATTATGTGTAGGTATCCAATTGTATTCCAGCCTGCCGATACCGTTAATTTTTTTTGTACCTTTTGCATATAATGGCACTCCTGCAAATTGAAAATTACTCGGAGGCAAATTGTAATTATGTACGATTGTACCAATCATTAATTTATCATAATAGTTGTAACCTATTGCAGGCGCAACAGATATGTAATGATATTTATCTGTTTTTTTTAAATTGAAAAAAGTAGTAAGTTTTATTTGTTTTTTGTGAGGGATTTCCAATTCACCTTTTTCTTTTAGCAGACTAAATATTTTTTCAAGAGATTTTCCCGAACCTTCTTCAGCAACTGACTGAAAATCTTTTGGAGTTGGGTGTTTAAATTTCCATTTTTCATAATATGCACGCATTATATTATTAAAAGTTGGTGTGCCCAATTCTGTTTCTAATTTTTTTAACCAGACCGCAGCTTTAGTATATGCAATTAGGTTATAGTTTAATGCTGAAAATTTTTCAGAGACTGTATTGATGGGTTGATCTTTTTTTAATTTAATTACTGTTTGTAATAAATTTTGTTCAGGATATCTTGTTATTTTTTTATTTATAAAATTGTTCCTGTATTTGCTGTTAATTAATTTTGCAGCAAATATTTCATCATATCTAATGTCATAAAAACTGTTCATTCCCTCATCCATCCATGGGTATTGTCTTTCATTTGTTGCTAATACACCTTGAAGCCAATTATGACCCACTTCATGGTTGATAACAGACTCCAATGCAGCCTCTGAGCGGCCTGCTGTAAGTAAAGTAATGGTTGGATATTCCATTCCACCGCTTGTTGGAGATGAATTATCAACAACGCTAACGATGTTGTATGGATATTCTCCAAGCCATTGACTTTTTGATAAAATTGCTTTTTTTATAAACGATAAACTATTAGCCCAAAGTGTTTCGTTAGTTGGTAAAATGTAAGCAAACATGTTTACCACTTTGCCTGAAGTAAGTTGCACAGTATCCTGTTTTACAAGAAATGTTTTATCGGCAAACCATGCAAAGTCGTGTACGTTATCTTGCTTGTATTTTAAAGTTTTTAATGTTGATGAAGAATTTGATACAATGATTTTTTCTACATCTTTAATATCCTTTTGTAAATGAAAAGAGTTACTTTTTTCTTTTAATAATAGTTTTTCATCTTCATTTTGAAGCTGACCTGTTGCAGCTACCACATAATTTTGGGGAACAGTTATTTCAACATTAAAATTACCAAATTCTGAGTAAAATTCACCCTGATCCAAATAGGACATTTCGTGCCATCCCTCTTTATCATATACTGCTGGCTTGGGGTACCATTGTGTGAGCTGGTAAGATTGTCCAACATGTCCGCCTCTGGAAAAATTATAGGGCAATTTTACATGAAAGGGTGTTTCTATCTTTACCATTTTGCCGGGTATTAAAGGCTGCGGCAGCAATAGTTTAATTATATCCTGGTGTTGTGGATGGTCTTCCGTTGCTGCATTTATTTTATCAACTTTAAAGTTTAGTTTATTGATATAACCCTTCTTATTTTCAGGAGAAAAATAAAAGTCAGTTCTGCCGTTTTCTAACAACTGATCGCTAAATGCAGTGCGGTCATTTTTATACGCATTTGGCCAAACATGTATCCATATAAAATTTAGTGTATCCGGAGAATTGTTGTAATAATCGATTTGTTCAAATCCTGTAATGCTATTATCTACATCATTTAAGGTTACAGAAATTTTAAAATCGTTTTTTTGCTGCCAGTATGTGTGCTGGCAAAAAATTGGCTGCACAAAAAATAAAAGAATTGTTAACAGCAGTAGTTTTTTCAAAAAATTATTTTTTCAAAAATAATGAAATTACTGAGAAAGCTAAGCTTATCGAATTACTTTTATAATGGTTGGTTTACCAACATTGCATAATAAAAGATGAAAAAGAATTTTTAGATGATGGGCTGCGTTGCTGAGCCGTAAACCCTTTTTGTTGCCTTTGAACAAAAAGGTTGCAGGCGGGCGACGAACAGTTGTTGAATAATGTTTAAATGCAGAGAGCCCCAAATTCTTCAATCATTTTCCTTTGCCGGATAAAATAATGCGAATAGTATGAAGCATTATTTTAAAATCGAGAGAAAGAGAAATGTTTTCTACATAAATAAGATCGTACTGCATTCTTTGAATCATCTCATCAAGTGTGGATGCGTATCCAAATTTTACCATGCCCCATCCGGTAAGCCCCGGCTTTACTTTAAAAAGATATTTATATTCTGGATTTAGTAATATTAGCTGATCAATATAAAATTTTCTTTCAGGCCGTGGGCCTACTAGGCTCATGTTTCCTCTAAGAATATTCCACAACTGTGGCAATTCATCTAACCGCCACTTGCGCATAGTTTTGCCCCATTGCGTTATTCTTTCATCGTTATCGCTGCTCAGCATTGGGCCATCTTTTTCGGCATTTGTTTTCATTGACCGAAGTTTATACATGGTAAAAGATTTGCCTTTAAAACCTATACGCTCCTGTGAAAAAAATATTGGCCCTGGTGACGATAGTTTTATCCGTAGAATTGTATAAAGAAAAACTGGCAACACAATTATACTCCAAATAATTGCTATAAAAATATCTGATAATCTTTTTATATTTTGTTGCCACAGGGGCATTTCTCCAAAGTGTACATCTATTAACGGCACGCCCATTACATTAGTGTCTTGCAGGGCGCCACTTAAAATATCGAGTGTATCCGGTGTAATTTTTATGTTTACATTTTTATTGCTGAGCCTGTTCATAATCTGTGTAATAATGACTCTGTCCGTATTATCAACAGCAATAATTATTTCTTCAATATTTTTTGTATAAATTATTTCTGATAGATTTTCTATTGAATGATGATAGGTAATTTTATCTGAGGGTAACTTAATTTCGTAACCTCCTAGATTTATATAATCTGTAATAACGAAACCTGAATAATCGTTTGCATCCAGAAAATCTTTGTAAAATGTTTTGGCCTTATTACCCGAACCAATAAGGAGAGAATTGAAAAATACTTTTTTATCCTTAAGTTGTTTTTTTGTTTGCGATAAAAAAATTAATCGGGTTATAGCACTGCAAATCATTACCGGAAAAAGTAATAAATAAAACTCCGAATAATAATCGTAATTATTTGTTTTGGGATTTTTTAAAATGAAAAAGAAAAGCAAAAATAAACAGCCAACTATTGTTATAAAAATGGTCTTAAAAAACTCTACAACCCGAGATTTTTGATAAAGATTTGCATAAGTGCCTGCAATAAAGTGAAGGCAAAGCCAGCCTGTTACGTACATGACCAAACCTATATAAAAACCGGATGGAATAATAAATTTATTACCGTATAAACGGGTACGTAAATAATAAAATGTTACCCATGTAAATACAGCTACAAATGCATCTACCAGCATATACCAGCTAATATTTATTCTGGGTTGTTTCAAATTATTAAAATTAATTTATAGCCTTATTTATTTTAGATAAAATTTGATGTGCAACTTCCATGGCCCTGAAGCCATCAACAACTGTTACAGTAGTTTCGGTATTATTGATAACAGCATTTTTAAAGGCAGTCAGTTCTTCCTTCATTGCATTGGTATCGCTTACAATGGGATTTGCTATAGCAACTGTTTTTTTTCCTTTGGCTGTATCAATATCGAATGTAAACACGTTTTTATCTGTCGTCGTATTTTGGCTGATAATCTCTGTTTTCTTTTCTAAAAAATCAATACCGATGTAGGAATCTTTTTGAAAAAGTCTCATCTTTCTCATTTTTTTCATTGAAATGCGGCTACTTGTAAGATTGGCAACGCAACCATTATCAAACTCAATTCTTACGTTTGCAATATCTGGTGTATCACTTAATACAGATACACCATTTGCAGAAATGTAACTGACATTGCTTTTTACAAGTTGTAAAATAATATCAATATCGTGTATCATTAAATCTAGAATTACACTTACATCTGTACCACGTGGGTTAAATTGTGATAGCCTGTGCACTTCAATAAACATTGGCTCCAACCTGTAATTTTTTAAAGCTACAAATGCCGGGTTAAATCTTTCTACATGACCCACCTGAAATTTTAAATTAGATTCAACTGCAAGTTTTAAAAGTGCTTTGGCTTCGGCCATCGTATTTGTTAGTGGCTTTTCTACAAAAACATGTTTGCCTTTTCTCAGCGCAAGAGCACAAAGCTCGTAATGAAAAGTTGTTGGAGCTACAATATCCACAGCATCGCAGCTATCCAACAACTCTTCTGCTGTAGTAAAACGTTTTATTTTATATTTTTCAATAACTGCTTTTGCATTTATGTCATCAGTATCGCAAAAGCCTACAACAGTTACATCATCTATTTCAAGCCAATTATTTAAATGAAATTTTCCTAAATGTCCTGCACCTATAATTCCAATCTTTAGCATATAAATTATTTAATCTCAGACATTTAATTTTTTACTCCTCCCAAAATCCCATTTTTCCAAACTTTTTTATACGGCTGTCAACTCTTTCCTGTGCGGGAATTTGTTTTAATTCCTGTAATGTTTTTATGAGATAGGTTCTAAGTATTTCTGCTGCTTCATCATAATCCCAATGAGCACCACCAATTGGTTCACGTATAACTTCATCTACCAGGCCAAAGGCCAGCATGTCTTTGCCTGTAAGTTTTAATTGTTCAGCCGCAGTTTCTTTTTGATCCCAACTGCGCCATAAAATACTGCTGCAACTCTCCGGGGATATTACTGAATACCATGTGTTTTCCATCATCACTACACGATCTCCAACACCAATGCCCAATGCGCCACCGCTGGCACCTTCACCAATAATAACACATATTACAGGTACTTTAAGGCTAATCATTTCAAAAATATTTCTTGCAATTGCTTCGCCCTGTCCCCGTTCTTCTGCCTCCAGGCCTGGGTAAGCACCCGGTGTATCTATTAAAGTTATAACAGGTTTATTAAATTTTTCTGCAAGCTTCATCAGCCGAAGTGCTTTTCTGTAACCTTCGGGGTTGGCCATCCCAAAATTTCGTAGCTGCCGGGTTTTTGTATTGTTTCCTTTTTGCTGACCAATTATCATTACAGTTTCGCCATTTAACTGTGCAAAACCACCAACCATGGCTTTATCATCTTTTACGTTTCTATCACCATGAAGTTCAGTAAAAGCAGAACACATTTTTTCTATGTATTTTAAAGTATATGGTCTATCAGGATGACGACTCATTTGAACCCTTTGCCAGGGTGTTAAGTTTTCAGTAATTGATTTTTTTGTTTCGATTATCTTTTCTTCGAGCAACCCAATTGCGCTGCTCATATCGGTATTGGATTTTTCCTGCGTTATATCAAGTTGTTCAATTTGATCGTATAATTCTTTTAGTGGCTTTTCAAATTCCAGATATTGCCTTTTCTTTAATTGTGGCATAATATTTTTATCCTTTAAGTAAGTTAGGGTGTAATATAATTTGTAAAAATAGGAGTTACATTTTTTTTTAGAAAGTTTTGTTTTAAAAATATAAATTACCCTATATTTGCACTCCGGAAAAAAAGCCAGATTGCAAGAATCTAACATGTTTTTTAAAAGGAAACGGGTTGGTAGTTCAGTTGGTTAGAATGCTGCCCTGTCACGGCAGAGGTCGCGGGTTCGAGTCCCGTCCAGCCCGCTTTAATGACTTCAAAGAAAATTTTCTTTGAAGTCATTTTTGTTTCCGCTCAGTGTTTCCAGATATTTCGTTTCTTAATAAGAACAGCACTTATTTTGTTTCAAGAAGATCGGTTATTATGCATGCGCTCCTTAAACTTTTTTTCTATTTTTCTATTTTTTTATTTTACAAGTACGGCTGAGGTTCGGGTGAGCTACGGCTGAGGTACGGGTGATGTATAGATGAGGTATTTATGAAGGATAACTTTAAAGAAATAAGTGTCTTTTTGAGGTTTTATTGTGCGAATATAGAAGGTAAATATACGGGCTCGAAAAACTTGGTTAACGACTTTGTAAAGTTCAGGACGTTTAATGCAGAACTAGTTTGAACAATGCCTAATTATGTTTGATTGTTTATAATTATCGACAGAATTTATTGAAGATGATTATTAAGGAAGAATATTTGTAGGGCTTAATAGCGGTTGTTTATTTTGATTGATAAGGAATGAAATTTTATTTGACTATTAAATTTTACTAAGTCCTTTGTTTTAATAAACTGGAGTACAAAAAAACTTTTTTTAAAAGTGTCATTTATATTATAAACCATCAGGTGATCTTATTTATAAAGAACCGCCTACCACCAGAAGCGCATCTGTAGTTATTTCCTGCACAAAAGTACTGCCACCCAAACATGCGAGCATACTTGAGAATGCTACTTTTCCAAGTTTATAACCACTGGTTTCCACATAAGTAATTTCAGGATAATATAGTTTTGGAATAAACCCATTGCTGATAGCTATAATGGAAACATCATTTGGGATGTTCAACTTTTTTTTCTGAATTGATTTCATCACGCCGATAAGGATCTCATCGCTCATACAAAATATAGCATCGGTTTTTTTAGGCATTAATTTATCTGTAATTTTTTCTGCTTCTTTTGTATTTGATACATGCACAGCTGTTAATTTAATTTTCGGAAGTTTGTTAGTACAGGTTTCTTTAAAAGCGGCAAGTCTTTTTTTTGTTATCAATAAATTTGCATTTCCAAAAATGGCTAAAATATTTTTTTTGTCTTTAGAGATAATAGCATTTGCTGCAAGTGTGGCTGCAAGCGTATCTGCTAAGGTTACTTTATTAAAATTTCCTTCTTCGGGGACTTTATCAAAAAAAACAACAGGTATGTCTTGATCTTTTAATTTAGCATAAGCATCGTAGTTTTTTGTTTCAGATGAAAGACATGCAAATAACCCGGTAATTCTATTTTGGCGGCATAATTTAATATTATGTATTTCTCCCTCTGTTTTATCGCCAGATTGTAGAATCATAAGAGAATAATTATTCTTTCTGCTCTCTTCTTCAACTGAAGCAATGAATGAGTCGTAAAAATAATTAGAAATGGTAGGAACAATGAGTCCAAACACATTGTTTTTTTTGCTTCTTAAGTTAATGGCATTTACATTAGGTTCATATTCGAGTGCACTAGCGAGATCTACAATTTTCTTTTTGGTTTTTTCAGAAATATCGGGATGGTTTTTTAATGCTCTGGAAATGGTAGAAATACTTAATCCGAGAACTTCTGCAATTTTTTTTAGGGTAGTAGTAGTCATTTGAACGTAAGATATGGTTCTTTTTTAAACATTTTATCAACAACAAACGTTTGCGAAGCGGTTAACGCAAACGTTTGCGCCAACATTTTATTTTTTTAGTAAAAGTTAAAAATATAATAAATAACTTTATTTCTGTAATAAATAACTAATTAGTTACAGTTCAGTTTATCTGCAACAAACAGTATTACTTTTTACAAGTTTATTATAAATATTAACCTGATTTCGAAATTAACTAAAAACCAAACGATTATGCTTCTTGCTCGAATGAGAAAAACAGTCATGCTTCTACTTGTTATTCTTGGGTGCTCTAGCCTTGGCTTTGCCCAATCTACAGTAACCGGTACCGTTACAGACAAAAAAGGGGAACCTCAGTCAGGTATTTCTGTAACTGTTAGAGGAACAAAAAATGCCACTGCCACAAACAATAAAGGGGAGTACACATTGAACAATGTAGCATCTGATGCTATATTGGTCTTTAGTGGTCCTGGCATCACCAATCTTCAAGAAGGTGTTCGGGGCAAATCATCTGTTAATGTTGAAGTGGAAACAGCTGCTAGCAACCTTAGCGAAGTTGTAGTTGTAGGATATGGAACTGCAAGAAAAAGAGATTTAACTGGTGCTGTTGTTTCTATAAAAGCTAAAGATTTTAATTTAGGTGTTATCTCTTCGCCGGATCAATTATTGCAAAATAAAGTTTCTGGTTTAGAAGTTACAAATACGAGTGGACAACCGGGTGTTGCAGCTACAATTCAAATTCGAGGTAATTCTTCTATTCGCTCTAGCAACAATCCATTATTTGTAGTTGATGGTGTTCCATTAGATGGGGCATCTGCCAGACCTAATCTAGGTACTACTTTTGGCTCTACACCTAACTCTAACCCACTATTGTTTATTGACCCAAATAGTATTGCTCAAATTGAGGTCTTAAAGGATGCCTCATCAGCAGCAATTTATGGAGCAAGAGGAGCAAATGGTGTTATAGTAATAACAACAAAAAAAGGAAGTGCAGGACCTATGAAAGTAGAAGTTGGAGCTAATTTTAGTTTCAATGCTGGATATATGAAACGCTTTGCAGTATTAAATGCAAATCAATACTCAGCTGCTCTAAAAAAATATAACGTACCAGATTCTTTAGGTTATAATGGGGGAGATAATACTGACGTTCTAAAAGAAATAACACAAAAGGGTTTTACTCAAAATTATTCTTTGGCTTTTAGCGGAGGAAATGAAGTAGGTAAATTTAGAGCTTCATTTTTAGCGTCTCATCAAGATGGTTTTCTTAAAAAAACCGGGTTAGATAAATACTTTGCTACAATAGGTGGCAATTACAAATTTTTGGATAATAAATTAACGCTTGATTTTAATTTAATAGCAGGAAATTATGCCGAACAATTAACAACTGTATCCAATACTGCAGGGTCAGAAGGAAATATAATTTCATCTGCTTTGAGCTGGAATCCTACAAAGCCTTTAAGAAGTAATGGTCAATATAATTTTTTATCAAATGGTTCAGGAAATCCTTTAGCCTTTAGCGATGCTTATAATGACAGGAGTAGTGTTAACTCCTTCTTAGGAAATATTTCTGCTGGTTACAAATTAGCAGATAATTTGGAGTATAAATTTTTATATGGAATTAATTATAGTACCGGTACAAGGAAAATAAGTGTAGATGGCTGGTTAAAAGGTGTTTCTGCAATAAGTGGAAAAGGGTTTGCGGCGTTAGGCGATGCAAAATTAGCATCAGAAACTTTTACACACACGCTAAATTATAATGTCAAAATTGCTAAAGATTTAAATTTAAATGCTACGGTAGGATATGAGTACTTTAAATCTAATTTCTCAGGATCTTCAATTTCTGCAGTTGGTTTCAAAACTAATTTGCAAGAAAATACAAGAACCAATATTCTTTATACCAGTACTTTTCAAAATGCGTTAACGCAAAATCCGCTTGGTACGTATGTAAATCCGACCACAGAACTTCAATCATATTTTGGTAGAACTACTTTCAATTATTTAGATAAATATATTGTTACTGCAAGTTTAAGAGCAGATGGTTCCAGCAAATTTGGATCAAACAATAAATATGGTTATTTCCCTGCAATTGGTGCAAGATGGATTGTAAGTAGTGAAGAGTTTTTAAAATCAAGTTCATTAATATCTGCACTTGCAATTCGTGCTTCTTATGGTATAACAGGTAATCAGGAATTTCCAGCAGGTTCTTCTCAAGAACAATTTGCATTAAATACCTACACAACTTTCCCTCAGGTTATAAATGGTAATCCTAATTTGAAGTGGGAATCTTCAAAATCTGTAAATATTGGTACTGATTTTTCTTTTAACAAAGGTAAAATTTATGGCTCTATAGATTACTATAATAAAAATACTTCCGATATTCTTTTTCAAACTACAGCAATTCAGCCGGCGCCATCATCAATATCTTTTGTTAACTTAAAAAATGCAAACCTTATTAATTCTGGTGTGGAATTATCTTTAGGTGCTACTTTAGTTGAGCAAAAAGATTTCTCCCTCGATGTAAATGCAAATGTTGCTTATAATAAAAATCAAGTCAAACATTTTACTGATCCACTAACTGGTAAAGATAATTTTATACAAACAGGACAGATTAATGGACAAGGCGTATCTGGGTCTTTAGCTCAAGTAATTACTAATAACCAACCTGTAAATGCGTATTATTTGAAATCATTTAATGGCTTCGATGCAAGTGGAAACCAAATAATAAGTGATCTTCCGGGCTTTGCAGGAAATCCAAATCCTCAAACCTTAGCAGGATTTAGTACGAACCTTCGATATAAAAAATTAACCTTTGGTGTAAATATGGGTGGTGCTTTTGGGTTTTTAATATATAACAATACTGCCACTTCAGTTACAAACATTGCAGGTATTGCACAAGGAAGAAATATTGATTTAGCTGCTTTCAATTCTGGAGAATCTAAAAGTAGCGGTGTAGGAGCATCAACTCGCTTTCTTGAAAACGGGAATTATTTTAAGTTAAGAAATGCAACCATTCGTTATAATGTTGGTAACTATGGTAAATTTGTTAAAAATTTAAGTGCATTCGTTACAGGAAGCAATTTGTTTGTAATAACTAAATTTACAGGATTCGATCCTGAAGTGAACATTGATAAAAGTAATAATTCTTATCCATCAAGATCAATCGAATACGTTCCATATCCAACACCAAGAACTATAACTTTTGGTTTAAACTTTTCTCTTTAATATTAAAAAATAATCAAAAATGAGACATATTAGAATTTTTAATAAACTTATAATTCCACTTTTATCACTTGGAATAATAAATAACAGTTGTACTAAACTTAATGAAAACCTAAATAGTACGCTCTCAAGCGGTCAGGTAGCAGCAACGCCCGGTAGTACTGATGGATTATTAGCAGCAGCTTATTCTGATTTAGGCGGTTTACTTCATGGTCAAGATCAACTTTTTTCTTTGCAGGAAAATACTACTGATGAATCTTTAGTCCCAACAAGAGGTGGAGATTGGGATGATAATGGTGTTTGGAGAGTATTACACAATCATAAATGGACAGCAGATCATGGACAATTATTAAGCGTATTCAACAATTTAAATAAATTAAATTTTGATGCAACAAATGTTTTACTTTTTAAACCTTCAGCTTCTCAAGAAGCACAAGCCCGCTTTTTAAGAGCGTTTGCACTTTTTAATTTGCTTGATTTATATGGTCAATATCCGTTTAGGAACCCTGGTGAAAATTTATTAAATGCACCGGTAGTAAAAAGAGGTACTGAAGGAATTGATTTTATTATTGCAGAGTTAAATGCAGTTTTACCGAATCTAGCAGCTGCAAATGCAATCACAATTGCAAATCCTGACGCTGCAAGAGTGTTATTGATGAAATGTTATTTAAACAAAGGGGCATTTCTTAACAGAGCAACCCCATCGTTTGCTGCTGCAGATTTACAATCAGTAATTACTTTAGGTAATGGTATAATTAGCAGTAACAAATACTCTTTTACAGTAAATTATTTTGATAATTTTAGTGTAGATAATGATGTAAAATCGAAAGAAGGAATTTTTACATATCCAAATTTTAGTGGAGTATCAGCAAATAATGGTGGTCCTCAAGCTCGCTGGAACATGACGTTGCATTACAATTCTTATACTCCTGCAAATCCTAATGCCGGGTGGAATGGTTTTTCAACAATTGGAGAATTTTACTCAAGTTTTGGTGTTAGTAGCCCTACTACTTTTACTCCTGCAGATACGCTCTTGGATAAAAGAATTGGTGGTAGGTATTATGCTGGAGCTACAGAGAAATCTGGATTACGACCAGGATTATTAGTAGGACAACAATATAATGAGTTAGGTGTAGCATTAAAAGATAGAAATGGAGCTCCCTTAGCGTATGATCCAGCAATAAGTCCGAATATGATTGAAACAGGTTCAAATAAAGAAGTAACAGGAATTAGAATAGTAAAATATGTACCTGATTATGCTAATTATGGAGGACCTGCAGGAAATGATTTAATGATTTTTAGATATGCTGATGTAGTACTTATGGTTGCTGAGGCAAAACAAAGAGCAGGAGATGCTACAGGAGCCTTGGTTTTAATTAATCAATTAAGAGCTGCAAGAGGTGCTTCAGTAGTAGCTTCTATGCCATTAGTAAATACTTCTAACGTAGATGATCCTGCAACTTTGTTAGCAGAAAGAGGTAGAGAATTATATTGGGAAAGTTACAGAAGAACAGATTTGATTCGTTTTGGAGTGTATCTTAAACCATGGGGATTAAAACCTACAGATGATCCTAAAAACTTAGTGTTCCCAATTCCAAACCAAGCATTGGCTGCTAATCCAAATTTAATTCAGAACCCTGGTTATTAGTTTTTT
>JAYVVD010000126.1:0-10190 GCA_043787295.1 Ferruginibacter sp.
AAAGGCTTTACATATTCGGGGGGCATGTTATTAAACGCAGCTTTTGTATCAGCTCCTTCATATTTATTGGTAGCAGCTTTTACTGCTTCATAGGTTCCATTTTCATTAGTAAAAGTTATTTTGCCTCTGGCATGCACAGTCATGTAATTCCATGTAGATGCGGTGTTAGCATTGTTATACCACGCAGCACTTACATAACAATTAGGCCCGGTGAAAAGTACCAGCACATTGTTATTCTTTTCAAATGCAAGATGATGATCAGTCTTTCTCATTAAATGTCCCTTTAAAAAAATCTTTCCATCTTTTTCTTCAATCTCTAAAGGAAGTTGTGTTGATACAGGATAATTTTCTCCTATACCTGTTACCACTGCAAAAGAATACTCTTTTATAAATGCAATAATATTTTGTGCGTCGGGCTCAGTAAAATAGGATAATTTATACATTTATTTTTCTTTAAGCAGTTCCTGCAAAACATTTGCAAAATAAAAAATATCTTTAAATGTATTGTACAACGGTACGACCGCTACACGTATTACGTTTGGTTCTCTCCAATCAGCAAAAATGCCTTTTTTAATAAGCTCATCAAAAATAGCTTTGGCATTTTCTTTTACAGATATAGAAACCTGACATCCTCTTTCCTCGGCATTTGCTGGTGTTAAAATATCAAATTTTTTCAGGTTGTTTATTTCTTCTAAAACATAAAATAGATAAGCACTCAGGTCTTTGCTTTTTGCAAGTATTTTTTTAAATCCAACTTCTTTAAATATTTCTAATGATGCTTTGTGTGCTGCTAACAACATCATTGGAGCCGTACTCATTTGCCAGGCTTCTGCAGATGGACTTGGAGTAAAAGTAGGTTCCATTTTAAACCTGTTTTTTTCATCATTTCCCCACCAGCCTTCCAAACGTTTTAAATTTTTATTATTAAAATGTTCTTCATTAATATATGCTCCGGCAATGGCTCCGGGACCACTGTTTAAATATTTATAATTACACCAGCACGCAAAATCAACATCCCATTTGTGCAGTTGCAATGCAATATTACCCGCAGCATGTGCAAGGTCAAAACCTGCAAAAGCATTTGCTTTGTGAGCTGCTTTAGTAATAGCAGCAATATCAAAAACCTGTCCTGTATAATAATTTACACCACTAAAAAGCACCAAGGCTACACTGTCTTTATTTTCTTCAATAGCCAGCAAAATGTCTTCAGTTGTTATTAAATCTGTTCCGGATTTTGGTTGTACTTCAACAATCGCATCGGCCACGTTTAAGCCATGCAGTTTAACCTGTGATTGAAATGCATACTGATCAGAAGGAAATGCTTTTGCCTCACAAATAATTTTATATCTTGTTGCTGTAGGGTTGTAAAAGGATATCATCAACAAATGAAGATTCACCGTAAGATGGTTCATCGTTACAATTTCCTCTGGCTTTGCCCCTATAATTTCGCTTAGTATTGGTGACAAATATTGGTGGTATGTCATCCATGGATCTTCACCCATAAAAAACCCTTCCACACCAAAATTTGCCCAATTTTCCATTACATTTAAAACTTCATCCTGTGCTTTTTTTGGTTGAAGCCCTAATGAGTTTCCTAAAAAATAAACTGCTTCTTTATCACCAATATATGGTATATAGAATTTGTCTCTGCAATATTTTAGTTCATCTTTCTCATCCAGGCTTTGGGCATAAGCAAGGGTAAATTTATCTGTTATCTGCATTTGTTTTACTTTAAAAAAACGTTGCTGTGAAGTTAAAAATACATTAGCACAAATGATTAACCTTCATAAAATTAATAGGAGAATATAATTTAGCAGCAAAAATAATTGGAAGTTGAGATCTCTATTTTTTTAAATTAAATAAGTTTGGATAGTCACTTATAATACCATCAACACCCATTTTCCTTAGCTTAGAAATTTCTTTTTTATCATTTATCGTCCAAGGTATTATTTGAATATTTCTTTTATGGCATTCGGTAATTAAGTTCGAATTTACCAGTGCCTGTTCAGGACTGTAAATAGTGGGAGTAAAGCCCAGATCTTTTAATTGTTTTCTAAAACTATTTTTATCTGTGACTTCTATTAGCAATGAAGTTTTTATGGCAGGATATTTTTTGTGAAGATATTGCAATGTTCTTCTGTCAAATGATTGAATGATTACTCTGTCAGAAATGTTTTTAGCTATTAATACTTTCATCAACATATCTACAAACGGTTTGGGTGCAGGGTGAAATATTTTATCAGTTTCAGGAGTTGTTTTTGTTTCTATATTATAATTTATTGTAGGAAGATTATTTTTTTTTATGTAATTTTCAACACTATCTATCATTGCAGTAAGAGAAGGTTTATAAACGGCTAATTTTTGTTGATTTGCAAAACGTGGATGTTGCTTTAACCCTACGTCATATTTTTGCGATTCTGCAAAAGTGATCTTATAAATATTGAAACTTTTTTCTTCTGATTCTTTAATAAATTGTCCATCAGGCTTTGTAGTAATTTCATTATTGAAAAAAGGCTCGTGTGATAAAATAGCAACATTGTCTTTTGTAAACACAATATCCATTTCTAATGTTGTAACGCCAAGATCTATTGCCTTTAACATAGCAGGAATTGTGTTTTCAGGCATTAAACCTCTGCAGCCACGGTGACCCTGAAAATCAAAATTTATACTTAATGGTTTTTTGTAGATATCGTTTTCTGTTATTACTTTTTTTGAAGCATTGCATGCAGCAAACAATAGAATAGTTGCAGATAAATAAAAGATTTTTTTATATAGCATCTTTAAAGCTAAGCCTCATCTCTGAGTAATCTTATGCATTCATCAAAATTTACAAAAAAATTATGTGCAGTTTAATAATTTACCCATTCATTCCCAGCCATGCCATCATACCAACACCTTGTTCAATAGCATCTTCATCAATATTAAAAATGGGGGTATGCACCATATTTGTAATTCCTTTTTCTTTATTGCCTGCACCAAGTCTAAAAAAACATGCGGGAATAAGATGGGAATAATAAGCAAAATCTTCTGCACCCATTCTCAATTCGGTTTCAGTAACATTATCTGCACCTGCAAATTTTTCTGCCAATAGTCTTGCATTTGCACTTAATTCTTCATTGTTATTTACGAAAGGATATCCAACATCAATTTTTAAATCTACCTCTCCTCCCATAGATTTTACAAGCAATTCTGTTTGATTTCTAATCAACTCATGCGCATGAAAACGCCATTCTTCATTCATTGCCCTGAAAGTGCCCATCATCTTAACTTCACTCGGTATAACATTGGTTGTGTTGCCACCTTGTATTGATGTTATAGAAAGCACACTCGGGTTAAAAGGATTGTTATTTCTGCTGATTATTTGCTGTAATGAAACGACCAGTTGTGAAGCTATTAAAATGGAATCTGAAGTAGCATGTGGTGCAGCAGCATGACCACCTTTTACTTTAATAGTTATGTAAATTTCATCTGCACTTGCCATTACCATTCCACCTCTAAAACTAAATTCGCCCACCTCTAAACCTGGGTGTACATGCAAGGCAAATATTTTTTGGGGAGCCGGGTTTTCCAGCACACCCTCTTTTATTAAAAGACTCGCACCACCGGGGTTTTTTTCTTCACCCGGTTGAAAAATTAATTTAACGGTGCCCGTCCATTCATCTTTTGTTTCGTTTAATAGTTTGGCTGCACCAAGTAAACAGGTTGTATGTACATCATGCCCGCAAGCATGCATTATGCCATCGTTTTTCGATTTATAAATTACTTCATTTTTTTCTACAATGGGAAGCGCATCCATATCTGCACGCAGTGCTACAATTCTTTCATCAGCATTTTTTCCTTTTATTAAACCCACCACACCTGTAGTTGCTTTTACTTCAAAAGGAATTCCCCATTCTGTTAGTTTGCTTTGTATAAATTTAGATGTTTCAAATTCAACATAACTTAATTCGGGATTGGAGTGTATCTGCCTGCGCACATCAATAAATTCCTGTTTATAATTTGCAGCAAGCGATTTTATTTTTTGTAACAAAGAGAATAAATTTGTTAATGATAAATGATGAATGTGCAGTGTTGAAGAAAGAATAACAATAAGTACAACAAATCCCTGACTCCCTATTCCTTTTCCTCTTTACTCGGTTTTACCTCTATCGTTTCAGATAAAATATAAATATTGCTGGTGACGAGTTTCGTTCCAAGTATTTGCTTACGCACTTTTTCTGCGTCTGCTTTATCTAAAAAGTTACCAAACTTAATTTTGATATTAGGCATTTGAAAACTCATATACTGTTTTAGATCCGGAAACATCTGGTATAGTTGTGCCCTTATTTTCATAGCATAAGGTCTGTCGTTCGTGCTAACAACCATCAGTCTGTATCCCTTTGCAGATGTAAGACCGTTAGTGTAAATAACAGTGCCAAGGCTACTGTTGTATTCCGCCATTTTTTTTCCAAGAATATCTATTCGGGGGTCTTTTATAACAACTGTAGTACCCGAAATTATTGAATCATTTACCTTTTGCGCATACAGTGTTGTAAAACAAAAAACGGCAAATACCAAACTAATAACTTTTCTTCTTTTTATTTGTATCATCTTCAAAATTTTTAAGTTCATTTTTACCCTCTTCAATAATTTTCAAACTGCTGCTACAGCCAATTCTATCAGCACCTGCTTCAATTAATTCTTTCGCAAAACTATAAGTTCTTATGCCGCCACTTGCTTTTATTTTAACCGCATCAGCCAGGTGTTTTCTCATCAATTTTACAGCATGTACGGTAGCTCCCGTTTCTGCATAACCTGTTGAGGTTTTCAGGTAGTCTACACCTGCTATGCCATATAAGTCACAACATTTTATTATTTCATCATCGCTCAATACGCCCGTTTCAATTATAATTTTTATTACTTTTTGTTTTCCTTTTACAATTGGTAAAATACTGTTTAATTCTTTTGCCAGATATTGCCAGTCGTTGTTTTTTAAAGCAGCAATATTTATAACCATATCAAGTTCATCTGCACCATCAACAATGGCTAATAAAACTTCTGCAAGTTTAGCTTCAACAGCATTGTAACCAAAAGGAAAACCAATAACTGTTGCAATTTTTACATTGCTCTTTTCCAATAATGTTTTAGCTTGTTTTACAAACATAGGTGGCACGCAAACTGCTGCCATATTATTTTCATTTGCTTCTTTACAGAGTGCTTCAATATCAGCAATTAATGTTGTAGGTTTAAGAATTGTGTGATCTATATACGCCGCAATATTCATTGTACAAAAATAATGAAAGTATTTTTAGGGAATAGGTTAAAGAATAAAAACTGAAATGTTTGTGTTTTTTGAAATGTTTAAAGCCATCCATCAATAAATCAGAATATTTTATTATTCTTTCGGTAATTTACAATTCTGTTTTATTAATTCACCAATAAAAAACTGCTATGATTTTTTTAAGAACAGCCTCGCTGTTATTTTTATTTGCATTTTTTTCAAACAATGTAAAAAGTCAGGTTACTTCTCCACAAAACGGCGTAGCCGATGTTAGAAATGTGATTTATGCTTTTACAAACGCTACGGTAGTTAAAGATGCAAGAACTACCATAAGCAATGCAACCCTTATTATAAAAATGGGTAAAATTGTTTCGGTTGGTAATGGTATTATAATTCCCGCAGATGCAATAGTCGTTGACTGTTCAGGCAAATTTATTTACCCATCTTTTATAGATATCTACAGCGATTATGGCTTAGCCACTCCTGTGAAAACTACTGCAGGATTCAATTTTGCTGCTCCCACACAATTAAACAGTAACACTAAAGGTGCGTTCGGCTGGAACCAGGCCATCAAATCAGAAGTGAATGCCGCTTTGCTTTTTAATGCAGATGAAGTAAAGGCAAAAGTATTGCGAGAAAATGGTTTTGGTATTGTACTTACTCATCAAAAGGATGGAATAGCCCGTGGCACAGGTTCGGTGGTTGACCTTAGTGACAGAAAAGAAAATCTTGCAATGATTAAAGAAAAAGCGGCTTCTTTTTATTCTTTCAATAAAGGCACTTCCACACAAAGTTATCCGGGGAGTTTAATGGGCTCAATAGCCTTGTTGCGTCAAACTTTTTTAGATGGACAATGGTATAAAAATAAACCTGCGGCAGAAGGAACTAATTTAAGTTTACAGGCATGGAACAATAACCTGATGATCCCACAAATTTTTGAAGCAAATGATAAGTGGAACGATCTTCGGGCAGATAGAATTGGAGATGAATTTGGTGTTCAATTTATCATTAAAGCAGGTCAGAATGAGTACCAGCGTATTGATGAAATTAAAAGCACAAAAGCAAGCTTTATTTTACCACTTAATTTTCCCGTAGCAATAGATGTTGAAGATAATAATGATGCACGATTTGTTTCTTTAGCCGATCTTAAACAGTGGGAAATGGCACCGACCAATCCTTCAGCTTTTGAAAAGCAAGGAATTAATTTTTGCTTTACTGCTGCTGATTTAAAAGATACAAAGCAATTCTTACCTAATCTTCGTAAAGCAATACAGTACGGTCTTTCAGAAAGAACAGCTTTAGATGCACTTACAAAAAATCCTGCGCAATTACTAAATATGTATAGCGAAACAGGAAGTGTTGAAACGGGTAAACTTGCCAACTTTATTATTACTAACGGACCTGTATTTGCTGAAAAAACGGTGATTCTGCAAAACTGGGTTCAGGGCGAAAAAAACATTGTAAAAGATGAAATTGGTAACTCTACCCGTGGCCGTTATACAGTTAAAATTTCATCTCCAACTACCAACAAATCTTTCTCTTTAGAAGTAAAAGATAATGCTGTTGCTGATTTAATAAGTGCGGATACAATTTCAACTAAATACAGCAATGATGGTAAGCTCGTTAAAATTAATTTTAACGAAACTAAAAAAGCTAAAAAAGGTTATAGACTTAGCGGTACAAATAATGGTAAACAATGGAACGGAACAGGAACTGACAGTACCGGCAATATGGTACTGTGGACTGCAAATTTTGATGGAATATTACCAAACAAAGTTGACAGTGTAAAAAAGGAAAAACCAATTTCAATAGGTACACTCACTTTTCCAAACATGGCATACGGTTACAAAACTTTCCCACAAGCTGAAACAATTTTATTTAAAAATGCAACTGTTTGGACGAGTGAAAAAGAAGGTACATTATCCAACACAGATGTGTTGGTTGAAAATGGAAAGATAACAGGTATAGGGAAAAATTTAAGCTCAGGTACTGCAAAAATAATTGATGGTACAGGTAAGTTTTTAACAGCAGGTATTATAGATGAGCACTCCCATATTGCAACAGCATCTGTAAATGAAGGTGGGCACTCTGTAACATCTGAAGTACGTATTGGCGATAACCTTGACCCAGATGATGTGGATATATACAGGCAACTTGGTGGTGGTGTTACAACATCTCATATTCTGCACGGTAGTGCAAATACAATTGGTGGGCAAACACAATTGATTAAACATCGTTGGGGTGTAAACGACACAGAACTAAAGTTTGCTGGTGCGGATGGTTTTATAAAATTTGCATTAGGCGAAAATGTAAAACGTACAACCTCACAAAACAACAATCGTTTTCCGGATAGTAGAATGGGAGTGGAGCAGGTGCAGATAGATGCATTTACAAGAGCAAAAGATTATGAAAATGCATTAAAGCGAACTGATGCAAAAAACGTGCGCAGAGATTTGGAGTTGGATGCACTGGTAGAAATAATGAATAAAAAAAGATTCATTACTTGCCATAGTTATGTAGAAAGTGAAATTTTAGAAACGATGCGCATGGCAGAAAAATTTGGATTTACCATTAATACATTCACACATATTTTAGAAGGTTACAAAGTGGCAGATAAAATGAAAGCACATGGAGCAAACGCTTCTACCTTCAGCGATTGGTGGGCTTATAAACTCGAAGTGCAGGATGCGATTGCATACAATGCAGCTATCATGACCAAAGTAGGTTTAAACGTAGCTATCAACAGCGATGATGCAGAAATGGCCCGCAGGTTAAATCAGGAAGCAGCGAAATCGGTAAAGTATGGTGGACTTACAGAAGAACAGGCTTTTGATATGGTAACCATTAACCCCGCAAAAATGCTGCATATTGACAAACAAACAGGCAGCATAAAAAAAGGAAAAGATGCAGATCTGGTTTTGTGGAGCGATAATCCATTAAGTATTTATGCAAAAGCAGAAAAAACGTTGGTAGATGGAATTGTTTATTATGATATTGAAAAAGATGCAGTGATGAGAAAAGAAATAGCTGCTGAGCGCACAAGAATTATTCAAAAATTGTTGGATGAGAAAAAAGAAGGTGCTGTAACAGTGCCTGCAAAACCTTCTATGAAAACTATAAATGAGTGCGAAACATTTGAACGCACTCATGGCTTGCTGGAAATAGAAAACAACGATTAATGTTTTCAATGTCATTAAAGATTAACACAACAAATCATTTCTAAAAGATAATAAATGAAAAAGTACTTAATTATATTTTTTGCTTTATGCAGCAGTATTATTGCAAATGCGCAGGATAATATGTCTCCGGCAAAACCGCAAACTGGAATCATCTTTGTAAAAAATGCAACAGTGCATACCGGTACTGGTTCCGTTTTAAACAGTACTTCTATTCAAATAGCCAATGGCAAAATTGTAAAGATAGGTGCTGATTTAATTGCGCCTTCCGGAGATGTAAAAACGGTAGATGCAACAGGCATGCAGGTTTACCCCGGTTTTATTTTAAGCAACACTATAATCGGCTTAAAAGAAATTGGAAGCCAGGTAAGAGGCAGCAACGATTTTAATGAGCTCGGAGACCTAAATCCAAACGTAAGAAGCATTGTCGCTTACAACGCTGCATCTAAAATTATAAATACACTCCGCAGCAATGGTATTTTGTTTGCAAGTGTTACTCCTGAAGGTTCATTGGTTGCAGGCACATCATCAGTAGTTCAGTTTGATGCTTGGAATTATGAAGATGCAGTTTACAACAAAGACAATGCACTGCATTTTTATATGCCATCTTTATTGATAAGGCCAAACAGAAACGGTGATTTGCCAACCGGCGATCCTTTAAAAGTTGCCAGAGACAAAATAGAAATGGTGAAGCAATTTTTCAGACAGGCAAAAATGTACAATGCATCAGTCAATGCAGGTACAAATTTAAAATTTGAAGCTGTAAAAGGTTTGTTCAATAAAACACAAAAGCTGTTTATACATTGCGATGTGGTAAAAGAAATGCTTACAGCAATAGATTTTGTAAATGAATTTGGTTTTGATGTAACACTGGTAGGCGCAAGCGAAAGCTGGCAGGTAGCACCCTTACTAAAACAAAATAATATATCCGTAATATTAGGTCAAAACCATGAATTACCTACTATGGTTGACGATGATATAGACCAGCCTTTTAAAACTCCTGCGGCACTTCAAAAAGCAGGTGTGTTGTTTGCCATTACTGATGAAGATGGTACTACTACCGGGCGTAACCTGGCGTTCAACGCAGGTACAGCAGCCGCTTACGGGCTTTCAAAAGAAGAAGCTTTGCAGGCAATCACTTTAAATGCTGCTAAAATATTAGGCATAGCAGATAAAAGCGGTAGTATAGAAGTTGGTAAAGATGCAAACATCATCATCAGCACCGGCGATGCGTTAGATATGAGAACCAACATTATTGTAAAAGCGTTTATACAAGGCAGAGATATTAATCTCGATGATAAACACAAACAACTCAATAAAAAATATTCAGATAAATATGGGGTGAAGTAAGCACCATATGTTTCTATCAAAAGCCCTAATAATTAAACTTATCGGGGCTTTTTGTTTTGGGGCTGTGTGCTGCAGAACATTATTCAGCATTGGTTCGGGCTGTCTGTAGTAGTGCCGCAGCAATGTTTATTCAAATTAAAAAGTTTTTTATTGCGGCAGCTACTACTGCCCATCCCGCATCCCTTGGGCAGATGAATATTTATTTAGCTTTTGTTAACCGGGAGATCTTAACGAACGTTGCGTGAACCACGCACCGAGGTTTGGGCATTTAAAGACGATTTCGGTTGGTGGCGACACCAACCGATAAATGAACACTGCAATTTTATTAGAAACAATCAAAGATGATATAAAGAACAAAAAAAAGCCATTTCTGGTAATTGGAAATGCGGGAGATGTGAGCACAG
>JAYVVD010000127.1:0-6833 GCA_043787295.1 Ferruginibacter sp.
AAACTTTACTACCGGCTTTGCAAGAACTAATAAAGACACCTACTTCTATAGTGGAAGTTTCCTAAAAATCTAAAATTTAATTTATATGAGCAAATTTTCCGACTTCAATTTTAAAGATCATAAAGCATTAGTAAGAGTAGATTTTAATGTGCCGCTTGATGATGCGTTTCTTATTACAGATGATACAAGAATGGCTGCGACTATTCCTACCATAAAAAAAATACTGGCAGATGGTGGAAGTGTAATTTTAATGAGTCATCTGGGGCGACCAAAAGACGGGCCTACAGATGAATTTTCGTTAAAGCATTTAATAAATCATTTACATGAATTATTAGGTGGCGAAACCAAAGTTTTTTTTGCTGATGATTGTGTTGGTTCTCAAGCCGGCCTTACAGCAAGTATGCTGCGTGGCGGTGAAGTGTTGTTGCTGGAAAATCTTCGGTTTCACAAAGAGGAAGAAGCAGGCGATGAAGCTTTTGCAAAAAAGCTAAGTACGCTTGGAGATGTTTATGTGAATGATGCTTTTGGTACCGCACACAGGGCGCACGCTTCTACAGCTGTTATTGCAAAATTTTATGAGCCTGCAAATAAAATATTTGGTTTACTGATGGAAGCCGAAGTTGCAAGTGCTGAGAAAGTAATGCATAAAAGCGAAAAACCGTTTTGCGCCATTATAGGTGGGGCAAAAGTCTCAGACAAAATACTGATCATAGAAAATTTGCTTGACCGTGCAACAGATATTATTATTGGTGGTGGCATGGCTTATACTTTTATAAAAGCCCGTGGCGGTAAAATTGGTAATTCGCTTTGCGAAAATGACCGCATTCCAACAGCATTGGATATATTAGAGAAAGCAAAGCAGAAAAACGTAAGCATTCACTTACCTGAAAATTCTATTATTGCAGATAAGTTTGCGGCTGATGCCAATACAAAAGATGTTCCGAGCGACCAGATACCGGATGGATGGATGGGACTGGACATTGGCGGAAAAGCAATTGGTATTTTTTCAGAAATAATCGGCAAATCAAAAACGATTTTGTGGAACGGTCCAATGGGTGTTTTTGAAATGGAAAAATTTCAGGGTGGTACAAAAGCAATTGCACTTGCTGTAGCAGAAGCTACGAGCAATGGTGCTTTTTCGCTTGTTGGTGGTGGCGACAGTGTTGCTGCAGTAAACAAATTTAACCTTGCGGATAAAGTAAGTTATGTAAGCACAGGTGGTGGGGCATTATTGGAATATTTTGAAGGAAAAGTGCTGCCGGGAATTGAAGCGATTGGGGAATAATAGCACCAAAAATATTTATAAAAAAAACCTTTCTAATTTGAAAGGTTTTTTTATGCAAGATAAATGAGATAATATCCAAACATGTTTTGGTTCTTCTACAGGATTCTTCAAAAATAAGGTCGATTTACAAGCAACAAAAAATTCAAACTAAATTCAAGTTATAATTTTACAGGTATGTTTACCTAGGTTTACCCATTAAAAAAGCCTCTCATTTTTGAGAGGCTTTGTAGCACGTACGGGAATCGAACCCGTGACTCTTCCGTGAAAGGGAAGCGTCTTAACCCCTTGACCAACGCGCCATTCCGTTTTCGGATTGCAAATATATAAACTTAGGTTTTGTAAACCAAATATTTTGAAAGTTCTGCAAACATTAAAATAATTATAAATTTATTTCCTGATGGCGGCTTGGTATTTCAACTTCCATAAATCCTTTGTCAATCAATTTCTTCTTAAAATCCTGCTGCACATTAAACTCTCCATGTACGACAAATACTTTTTTTACTTTAGCCGTATCCTGGCAAGCTAAAAAATGTAAAAGGTCATTGTAATCACCATGCGCACTCATGCTTCTTATCTGCCCCACTTCTGCATTTACCTGATGCCACTGGCCAAATATTCTAACTTCCTTATCACCATTTTTTAAACGCCCACCAAGAGAATGTGGTTCGCAGTAACCGGTTAGTAAAATACTGTTTTTGCTGCTTTCTATATTGTTGCTGATGTGGTGTTTTACTCTTCCTGCTTCCGCCATGCCACTTGCAGAAATAATTACACAAGGTTCATTTAAAAAATTTAAACGCTTGGAGTCATCTACCGTTTTTGTAAATACTAAGCCCGGAAAATCAAATGGATCTTTATCTGTTTTTAAAACCTCTTGTATATTATCATTAAAATATTGGGGATAACGCTTTAAAATAGCTGTAGCTTTTGTGCTTAGCGGGCTATCTACATAATAAGTAACTGCAGGCAGTTTATTTTCTAAACTTAGCTGATTAAGAGCGTATAAAATTTCCTGCGTTCTGCCTACACTAAAAGCCGGCATTATTAATTTCCCTTTCTTTTTTAAACAGGTATTTTCAATCCATTCCCGCAAAACATCTGTTGTGGGATGAAATTCTTCGTGCAACGTATTACCATAAGTAGATTCAATTAAAATAAAATCTGCCTGATCAAACGGCGCCGGTGATTTTAAAATAATATCTCTGTATCTTCCTACATCTCCACTAAAAGTTATACGGGTTTGTTTACCGTTCTCATTTATTTTTACATGAACTGCAGCACTGCCAATAATATGGCCGGCATCTGTATAACAAAATGAAATATTTTCATCAATAACAAACCATTGCTCATATTCTACCGTTTCAAAACGGTCTGCGGCCGCAAGAGCATCTAAAGTTGTGTACAATGGCGTAACATTAGGCAGACCTTGTAGAGCCAGTCGCTTGTTTACAAATTTTGCATCATTCTCCTGTATGCCGGCACTATCTTCCATTAAAATACCTGCAAGATCTTTGGTGGCAGGTGTTGCATATATTTTACCTTTGTAACCTTCTTTTACAAGTTTGGGTAATAGGCCACAATGATCAATATGTGCATGAGATAAAATTACATAATCAACTTCTTTAGCATCAAAACCAAATTCTTTGTTTAAAGCGTCTGTATCATCTCCCATTCCCTGAAACAAACCACAATCAAGCAATATTTTTTTACCATTATCTAATGTGATAAGATGTTTGGAACCTGTTACAGTTTGCGCAGCACCGTGAAAAGCTATTTTCATATAATTAATTTTGAAAGATGAAAGATATAAGATTATAACAAAAGGCTATCCAAAATAAATATAGGAGAGCTGGTTTACACTCCACGGACATGGCGACCGACACTTTGAATTATAAAAAAATTTCAAATTGCTATTTCCCACTGCTCCTTATTATTCCAATATTTCCTGTATTTCTGTAGCAGGCATATTTGCATTGCGCATTGCAATACCTCTTACCGCATTTGCTGTAAATTCTTCAAAAGCTTTTTTGCTGATGGCTTCATCACATACCATAACCGGCACACCAATATCACCACCTTCCCTTATATTTTGCACAATAGGTATCTGTCCCAGAAAAGGAATGTCAAATTCTTCTGAAAGATGCTTACCTCCATCTTTACCAAACAGATAATATTTATTATCAGGTAACTCCTCAGGAGTAAAGTAACTCATATTTTCCACAAGGCCAATTATAGGTACTTTTAGCTGGGTCTGCGAAAACATTGCTATACCTTTTTTTGCATCTGCCAGCGCAATAGTTTGTGGAGTTGTAACTACAATAACGCCGGTTACAGGTACTGTTTGCACAATCGTAAGGTGTATATCTCCGGTGCCAGGGGGCATATCAATAATTAAATAATCGAGTTCCCCCCAATCTACCTCGCTTACAAATTGTTTTATTGCACTGCTCACCATTGGACCACGCCAAACTACTGCCTGTTTTTCATCTATCAACAAACCAATGCTCATTATTTTTATACCAAATTTTTCAATGGGCACAATTAAACCCTTGCCATCATTGTCTTTCATCATAGGTCGCTCCCCTCTTATTCCAAACATAATATGCTGGCTTGGCCCGTAAATATCGGCATCCATTAACCCTACTTTTGCACCATCTGCTGCCAAAGCCAAAGCTAAGTTTGCAGCAACGGTACTCTTTCCTACTCCACCTTTGCCACTCACTACAGCAATAATATTTTTTACTCCGCTCAGAATTGTTTTCGGGTCAGTTCGGTTGCTTGTTGTGTTGCTTGTAAAATTTACTGTAACAACGGCTTCTTTGTTCACCAATATTTTTATAGCATTCATACATGCATTTTGCATATGGTCTTTCATTGGGCATGCGGGAGTTGTAAGTATAACAGTAAACGAAACATTATTGCCATCAATTACAACATCTTTAATCATATTTAATGTTACAAGATCCTTCCCAAGGTCGGGCTCCTGAACATTTTCAAGCGCTTTCAGTATATCTTCTTTTGTCATAATTCTGTGTTTTTCTTTATTTTGTATTTACTGGTTGGCGGCTTTTTTCGTAAATTACTTTACGCCTAAAATTAATTGTTAAATAATTTTTTTGTGTCGCAAAATTAAACATTGAAGCCCGTACTTTGTTTATCAATATTTACCTCTGCATATCGTTTTGCAGAAAATATGTACAAACGATGTGATATATGATCATGAAAAAAATTTTACAATACTCACTTATATTTTTAATAATAGTACCTACCGCAGCAAAGGCACAATTTGAAACTTTCAAAGATTCTGTGGTGCAGCTTTATGGTGTTGTAATGACTGCCGATAGCCTAAAAGGCGTACCTGCTGCAAGTATTGTTGTAAAAGGGCAAAACAGGGGAACAATATCCAACGGTGATGGCGTATTTAGTATTGTTGTTTTAAAGGGAGACAACATTGAATTCAGCAGTATTGGTTATAAACCAATAACAGTAAACATTCCTAAAGAATTAAAAGGAAACCAGCAAAGCATAATCCAATTAATGGTAACTGATACGGTTTATCTGCCAGCAACAATTATTAAACCTCGGCTCACGAGGCAACAGTTTGAAAGAGATTTTGTAAACAATCCTGTACCGGATGATGAGATAGCAACCGCTCAAAGAAATACCAGCGCAGCTACCCGACGGTTTTTAGCAGCAACACTTACTTCAGACGGCAGAGAAGCATCTAACCAGTATCTAAGACAATATTCCAACAAACTTTCTTATGCAGGACAATTAGCTCCTCAAAATATTTTCAATCCATTTGCATGGAATGAATTTATTAAAGCATGGAAAAGAGGAGATTATAAAAGAAAATCTTAAATGTTGCCCACCATCCAAGTTCTACTTCGTTTTTTTTCTAACAGACTTACAAAAATTTTATGAAATTAATTTACCTGCTGTTTCTTATAAAGTCGTTTAACGCAAATGCACAGGAAGCAAAACTTTATAACCCTTCTGCAAATGCTGCGAAAGATATTGCCGCAGCCGTTAAGCTGGCAAAGGCAACCAACAAATTTGTATTAATACAGGGCGGTGGCAACTGGTGTAAATGGTGTATAGAATTTGCAAGATTTGCTAAAGCCGATCCACAAATTGACTCGGTATTAAAATCTTCTTTTGTTTGGTATCATCTCAACTACAGCAAGGAAAATGAAAATAAAGCTATGTTTTCAAAACTGGGTTACCCGCAGCGTTTTGGCTATCCCGTGTTTATAATTTTAAATGAAAAAGGAGAACGTATTCATACCCAAAACAGCGAGTATCTTGAAGATGGTAAAGGTAGTTATGATAAAAGAAAAGTACAGAGTTTTTTGGAAAACTGGAGCCCGAGAGTATTAAAACCAGCCATCTGGGGAGATAAATAATTTTAGCAAATAACCTTTTTATTCAACCAGTATATTCTGCTGGAAATGAGTATAAACACTCGTTTTATATCAATAAAATAATAATACTTAACTGTTTGCGTTTTATTAAAAATTAAAACCAACCATTATCACAAAGGAATCAGTAATAATATTCGATGATTTTGTCAACAAAATAAATAACCCAATCGGGTTCCATTTGTTTTTATTAATGAAATTACCTGCAGCTTATTTTTGTGGTATAAGAGTTAGATATACTGACGAAAAAAAATGTGCCGTTACTGTTCCATTTAAATGGTTAACAAAAAATCCTTTTAGGAGTACTTATTTTGCATGTTTGTCGATGGCTGCCGAAATGAGCACTGGCGTTCTGGCAATGGGACACATTTATAAAAAAGATCCTGAAGTAAGTATGCTGATAACTAAAATTGAAGGCAATTTTTTTAAGAAGGCAACAGGTACTGTTACTTTTATATCTGAAGATGGACGAAGGATAGCATCAATGATAAGAGAGGCAATGGCTTCGGGGAAAAGCATTTCTGTAAATACCTATTCAACCGGCAAAAATAAAGAAGGGGAAGTCATTGCAGAATTCGTTGTTACCTGGTCCTTTAAAGTAAAAACTGCCAAAGTTCAACCAACATAAATATCGCTTGTTTTTAATTGTGTAAATTGCAATTAATTGATCAATACAATTGTAATACAGAATTGAAAAACCACTTCTGTTTTTGCATTAAAAAAACCACGTATTTAAATACTGGCAAGATCATAACAGGAAATATTATGGCAAAAGAACTTCGAAAACAATTAGCACTGGAATACCATTCCAAAGGACGGCCTGGAAAAATTGAAGTAGTACCTACAAAAGAAGCAAAAACCCAGCGTGACCTTTCATTAGCATATTCTCCCGGTGTAGCAGAACCCTGCAAAGAAATTGTAAACAATCCCGATGATATTTTTAAATACACTGCCAAAGGAAATCTGGTTGGTGTTATTACAAACGGCACAGCAGTTTTAGGACTTGGTAATATTGGGCCTGAAGCAAGCAAACCTGTAATGGAAGGCAAGGCAGTATTATTTAAAATATTTGCAGATATTGATGTTTTTGATATTGAAATAAATGAAACAGACCCACAAAAATTTGT
>JAYVVD010000128.1:0-4146 GCA_043787295.1 Ferruginibacter sp.
TTGCAAGTTACAAAAATAGCGAAAATATTTTATCAGATTACTAAATTTTTCAGCGAAATTGAGACCTTAAAACAATAGAATGAAAAGCATTGCAGCATCTGAACTAATTATCAATAACCGTGGCGCAGTCTATCATTTAAATTGCCGACCGGAGGAAATTGCACATACAATTATCACCGTTGGGGATCCTGACCGTGTAAAAGAAGTAAGCAAACATTTTGACCGTATTGAATTTAAAAATAACCACAGAGAGTTTGTAACACATACAGGATTAATTGGCAGCAAACGAATTTCTGTTGTAAGCACGGGTATTGGGCCAGATAATATTGATATTGTTTTAAACGAATTGGATGCATTGGTAAATATTGATTTTGAAACCAGAACCATTAAAGAAAATCTTATACAATTAAATATTATTCGTGTTGGTACATCAGGTTCTTTGCAGGAAGAAATACCGGTCGACAGTTTTGTAGCAAGCACGCATGGTTTGGGTTTAGATAACCTAATGAATTTTTACAGACACAGCAACAACGATGAAGAAATACAAATTAAACAATCATTCGTAACCCATACGCAGATTGATGCGGTAACGCAACCCTATATTTTTGGTGCAAGCCCCGCATTATTAAAAGAATTTGTAAAAGATTTTCACCATGGTATTACTGTGACTTGTCCGGGGTTTTATGGTCCGCAAGGTCGGGTGTTAAGGTTAGGTTTGGCTCAACCAAATTTAATAGATAGTCTGACTTCTTTTTCTTTTGGCAACCACTGCATTACCAATTTTGAAATGGAAACATCTGCTATTTATGGTCTTGGAAAAACTTTAGGTCATCATTGTTTATCCCTCAGTGTCATTGTTGCCAACAGGATAAGCAAGGAATTTAGCAAGGATGGAAATGCGGCAGTGGAAAATTTAATTGTAATTGCACTCGATGTTGTAGGAGGTTTAAAATAATTAGAAGATTCATTTAAAAACTACTTTCCACTAGCTAAATCCTACTTACTAAAAAATATGGAAATAAACTTTTATAAATACCAGGGCACGGGAAACGATTTTATCATCATAGACCACAGAGAGAATGAACTAAAAGCAATTGATGAAAAAATAATAAAAACGTTGTGCGACAGACGGTTTGGTATAGGTGCGGATGGCGTAATGTTTTTGTGCAGTAAAGCAGGCTACGATTTTGAAATGGTATACTACAACGCAGATGGTAAACCCAGTTCTATGTGTGGCAATGGGGGTAGATGTATGGTGAGATTTGCCAAAGACATCGGTATAAAAAAAGATAATTATAAATTTTTGGCGGTAGATGGTGAACATGAAGCCACCATAGATTTAGATAATACCATTCGCCTTAAAATGAATGATGTTACTGAAGTTGACTCCCATGCGGCATACGCAATTTTAGATACGGGTTCACCACATTATATAAAATACAGTAATGATATACGGTATAAAGATATTTATAAAGAAGGACGGGAAATACGCTACAGCCCTGAGTTTGAGAAAGAGGGTATCAATATAAATTTTGTTGAAAACACAGGTGAATATTCTATTTATGTAAGAACATACGAACGTGGTGTTGAAGATGAAACACTAAGTTGTGGCACGGGTGTAACAGCAGCTGCATTAATGAGTGCCCACCACGACAGAGGTTTTAATCAAATAGAAGTACAAACTAATGGCGGACATTTAAGTGTAGAATTTAATAAAACAGGAGACGAAAGTTTTACCGATATTTATTTATGCGGACCAGCAACATTTGTTTTTAAAGGAGGCATAAATATTTAATAATTCTACATGATTCAATATTTCAATATAGTTGACCATAGAACTGTAGCAACAGATAAACAGGGCAGCGGAACATGGGTAATGTTTTACCTCCATTAAAGCAGGAAGAGTTTTCTGAGCCCAGTGATGCATTAAAAATGCCTTTAGACTTTTTAACAGATTCACTTGATATAGATGAACGCAGCCGTTATGAAGCAGAGGATAATGTGAAATTAATTGTATTTAAAACTCCTACTGAAAACAATTCTTTTAATGAAAGTGATGCTTTTTACATAACAATTCCTATTTGTATTTTACTTACCAAAAAACAGATTGTAACTGTAAATTCTTTTGAAAATGAAGCCATCAAAAAATTTTCTAAACAGTTTTCAAAACCGCCATCCTGATAAGCAAAATATGATAGTATTAAAAATATTTTAAAAAATAATTAATACTTATCAGGATCATCTAAAAGAAATAAACCAGCGGTGCAATTTATTAGAGTAAAAATTATATGCTGCCAATAGAAATGAAGAACTTTTTCAATAAATGCTTATTCAAAAAAGTCTGGTATATTTTGTTACCGCTTTGCCCAGCAACGAATTGTTGCTGATGAAACTTGCACGTACAGATTTTTTACAGCTTAGCGATGATGAAAAAGACTTTTTATATGATCTTGTTGTTGAAACTTCTCAAGCTTTAGAAACTGCCAATACGTACACTACCATTTTAATAAGTACGCTGGATACACCTTTGCAAGTATTATCAGCAACAACCAAAACGTAGTACTTAAACGGCTGACTACGATAACACTTTTTTAAGTATACCGGTTTTAATTGCCAGTATTTATGGTATGAATGTTCCGCTTCCTTTTCAACAATCGCCTTATGCGTTTTGGGTTCCTATTTCCATTTCTCTTATCATTTTAGCCATAGTAACCTTTAAATTTATAAAAAAAATAGTATGATTACCGTTCGGGTTTATGGAATTCTAATAAATGAGCAACAACAAATTTTAGTTAGTGACGAATACATCAGAGGAATGTATGTTACAAAATTTTGTGGCGGCGGGCTTGAAGAAGGCGAAGGCACAAGAGATTGTTTGAGCAGGGAATTTATGGAAGAAATGAACTTACGTGTGCAGGTAGAAGAACATTTTTACACCACAGATTTTTATCAGCCATCTGCATTTAAAAAAGGAGATCAGATACTGTCTATCTACTACAAAGTAAAAGCCCTGGAAAGTATAACAGCACCTCTTCGCAGCCATCCATTTCAGTTTGATGAAAGAGAAATGAATATGTACAATGAAACGGGCGAAACAGAAACTTTTCGGTTTATAAACCTCGCAGATTTTAAAGAGGATTGCCTCACATTACCCATTGATAAAATTGTAGCGAAAATGGTTTTAGCTGAAAATCAAAAAGATTAATTATTCATCAGCCGAAGGCCCATAACTTCCCGGAATCGGAATATCCAGCATTCTTAAATAAACGCCTAATTGTGCTCTATGATGCACGCTGTGGTTTAATACCCAAGTTCTCATTACCTGGGCTTTGGGCATGGTAAAATAAATTATTTCGCCGTTTTTCATTGTCCATGGTTTTGCCATTTCTTCATCAGTAGCATTTTCTAAAATCTCTTTAGATGCTGTTAAACATTTATCAAACAGCGCCAGCAATTCTTCATTGCTCGTAAGTGCTTTGGGTACAAAATCCAGTTTAGCAAAATCAAGTTCATCCAATTGTACCGTCTCTTTTGCCCAACCGTAAATTTCCGCAATATGCCTTGCAAGGTTGCCCATCGGCATACTTTTTTCGTGCGGTTTGTAAGCACTTTTATCAAAAGGAAAAAGTGCCAGCATTTTTCTGGTTGTTACAGCTTCTGCAACAAGCTCGGTAAGCATTTGTTTTGCAATCGTCATGGTTTGTTTTTTAAAGTTAAAAAATTCTATCAGCCATAAGCCGGATTCTGTTACTGCTGCAACTTTCATTACAACAACGGCTGTCATTTATCTGGCTGCAACATTACTGTTACAATCTTGCTGCCTACCCTCCGCTGTGCATTGTTGCCAATGCAGCAAACGAGCTACCTGCCTGCTTTTCAGCAACAGCGGTTTATGTGGCATTACAGCATGCAAAGTTTACCCGTTCCACACGTTACCAAGCAGGACTGTGAGCTCTTACCTCACATTTTCACCCTTACCCTTTTGCAAGCAAAACGGTGGTTATTTTCTGTGGCACTTTTTCTTGTTTTACTGCTAAAACAGCCGGCAGTTAACCGGTGCATTGCCCTTTGCTGTCCGGACTTTCCTCTCCGCATAAATACGGAGCGACAGCCGGCTGATAGAAATACAAAAATAAGTTTGTTTTA
>JAYVVD010000129.1:0-9153 GCA_043787295.1 Ferruginibacter sp.
TTAAGTAGTAATTAAAAAACGGACTTTGAAATATGCCAGAAAATAAAAAAAATTAGCAGTTAAAGAGCAGTATTTAGAGAGTTTATAACAATTATTATCTCACATTTTTTGTTGAAGAAACACATAATATTTTAGAAAGCTGAAGGCACATATTGTAAAAATACCTCGCCAGTAAACAACTTTTTCAGGCAAATGGTACGTCATAAATTATTTTAAGATTATTTGTTCATGAAAAAAATTTAAGCAATCCTTTAAAATTCGAATACTTATTTGCTTTCTTGCTGCTAAAATTTACGATCAATTGCCAGAAAAAAACGAGTGAAAAGTAAAATTATATTTCAATGAATTCATGTTTTTAAAAAATAAATTACTTAAAATCTGTATAAATGAATTAATGTAAATCTTCTCGAACCTGTGAGCGCATTAATTATGTTTCTCAACCAAAAACAACAACTTACAGGAGAAATTTTTGTAAAATACTTCTGGTCTGTTACATTTAGGATTTGCATTAAAAATTTGGGATCAAAATAAAATTATTATTCATAACGCAACGCCACTATAGGATCAAGTTTACTGGCTTTAACGGCCGGTATAAGTCCTGCAAGTAAACCCACTGCCGTGCATACCACCACTGCAATACCGACCCACATCCACGGCACCACAAATCCGGTTTTTAATAATACAGCTACAATATTTCCAACTAGTATTCCCATTATAATTCCTGCAAAAGCGCCCATTAAACTAATTAATACGCTTTCATACAAAAACTGGGACCGTATATCTTTTCGGGTGGCACCCAACGCTTTGGTTAACCCGATTTCTTTTGTGCGTTCATTTACTGCCACCAGCATAATATTCATAAGACCAATTGCTGCGCCAATTAATGTTATAAATGCAATACCAATTGTACCCTTTTCTAAAAAACCAAGGTTTGTTAAAAGTGACTGGGCAATGCTGTCGCTCTTGTCTATAAAAAAATTTTCATCATCCGTTACCGCAAGCCCTCTTATAGGCCTAAATGCAGCAGTAGCCTCGCCTACAGCCATATCCATTAGTTTCAAATCAGAAACCATTACCGCAACTGTATAGGATGATGTTTGGGTTGCATATTGTCTGCGAATATTGTTTACCGTGGTAATAACGATTCGGCTTGTATTAAAAAAAGCACTGCTTGTTTTCTCTTCAAGCACAGCAATTATTCTGTAGGGAATATGGTCAACATTTATTACAGCGTCTACCGCTTTGGCATTGTTATCAGCAAATAATTTTTGAGCAACACCACTCCCAATCATGCATACATTTCTTCCTGCTTCAACTTCTGTTGCTGTAAAATTTCTGCCGTACGCTATGGTAAAACCATTCAGTTCTAAATAGTTTTCATCACCACCGGTTACATTCACATCAGGGTTCGTTTTTTTGGTGGAAGAGTTTACTACAATATTGTTTGCACCTCGCAAGGCAATACCAACCTTGGTTCCGGGAAAACTAAAGCGTTCCTTAAATGTTTTTGCCTCATCGTAACTAATGGGAATACCATTATTTGATTTTTTTTCTTTCAATCCCGCCTTCGTTTTTTTTGTAGCTCCGCCTCTTCCACCACCCCCGCCAAAATTTACACCTCTGTCTTTATATCTTATTCCAAAGGCATTTGCCCCCATTGTAGAAAAACTGTTAGTGAGCCCCATACTTGCAGCTTTTATTGCAGTAATAATAAGTATAAGTGCAAAAATACCAAGTGCCATTATTATGATAGTAATGGCAGTGCGCAGTTTGTTTCCTTTTACATTTTTCCACGAAAGTGCAAGAGAGTCTTTGTTGGTCATTTGTCTATTTGTAACTTAAAGGTAATGTCTCATTTAAAAAAAGACAATTTGTTTTTATGGGCGGTAATTCGCTTCAAGGTGTTTAAACTTACTGCAAACTATCTCCGTGTAAATAAACCCCTGTTTGTTTCATCGATCCTTGCGTGATTGGTAGGCGATAGATATTTCGATAAATCCCATTAAATACTTTGATCCGATTGTTAACTATAACATACTTGCATATTCAAATATTCTCATATAAATAATTGTATACCTTTTTATTTTATGGATGGTAGTTACTATCCTTATATTTTAAACTTCTTTGCTTAAATTTAATGTATGAAATACAATCAAAAAAAATTACTGATCAGCGCTTTTACTGTACTGGCACTTTCAGGCAATTACTCAGGCTTTGCACAAACCAAAGCAAAAATATTTATTGATCCTGCCAACATGGACAGATCAGTAAAACCCGGTGACGACTTTTACACTTATGCCGGTGGCACATGGATGAAGAACAACCCTGTTCCTGCAAAAGAAACCCGTTGGGGAAGTTTTAACCAGCTGCGAGACTTTAATGTAAATGCTGTAAAAAAAGTATTAGAAACAGCAGTTGCAGATAAAAAAGCAACCATTGGTTCTGTTACAAAAAGAGTAGCAGATTTTTACAGTGCAGGCATGGATTCGCTCACAATTGAAAAGAGAGGATTTACGCCCATTAGTGCAATTCTGAAAGACGTAGATGCTGTTAGCACAAAAGGCGGTGTTCAAAAAATGATGGCACGTTTAAGAGTGAGTGGCGCAAGTTCGCCTTTGTATGGTTTTTCTGTTGGGCAAGATCGTAAGAATGTAGAGGTAATGATTCCTCAATTGAGCCAGGGCGGAACTACCTTGCCAGATAGAGATTACTATCTTAAAAATGATGGCAGAAATCCACAAATACAAGATGCTTACAAAAAATATATAGCAACATTATTTACACTTACAGGCTCTTCTGTTACAGTTGCACAACATCATGCACTTACAGTTTATAACCTCGAAAAACAATTGGCTGCTGCGCAAATGAGCCGGGTAGAAATGAGAGACCCATACAAAACTTACAATAAGTTTCAGCTGGAAGATTTTAGCAAAACAACCGCAGGTTTAAACTGGAGAGAAGTATTGACAGACCTTAAAATAAAAAAAGAAGATACTTTATTAGTAAACAATCCTGCCTTTTTTAAAGAGGTTGCAGGTATGATGAACACGGTATCAGTTGATGATTGGAAAACATATTTACGCTGGAATATTTTAAAATCTGCAGCGCCATATTTAAGCAGCAGTTTTGTGGATGCAAGTTTCGCATTTAACCAGGTAGTTAGTGGGCAACGTATTCAAACCCCACGCTGGGAAAGGATTTCATTGCTTACAGACGGTTCTGTTGGTGAGTTATTAGGACAGCTTTATGTAAAAGAATATTTTAAGCCTGAAGCAAAAGCACGCATGACCGAACTTGTAAGTAACCTACGCAAAGCATTTGCGGTTAGAATAAGCAAACTTGATTGGATGAGCCCTGCAACAAAAGTAAAAGCACTTGCTAAATTAACTGCCTTCCGTCCAAAAATTGGTTATCCTGATAAGTGGAGAAACTACGAAGGTCTTGTAATAAACAGAAATACTTATTTTGAAAATATCAAAAATGTAGGTCAGTGGAATTACAATTATATGATAGACCAACTTGGCAAACCTGTGGATAGAGAACGTTGGGGAATGACGCCGCCTACAGTAAATGCCTATTATAATGCCACATTAAATGAGATCGTTTTTCCAGCTGGTATATTACAGTTGCCTTTCTTTGATGCAAAGGCTGATGATGCACTTAATTATGGAGGAATTGGTGCAGTTATAGGTCATGAAATGTCGCATGGTTTTGATGACAATGGCAGCAAATATGATGCTGATGGTACTTTAAGAAACTGGTGGACAGAAGAAGACCGTACAAAGTTTGATGCAAAAACAAAAACACTTGCAAAGCAATATGATGATTACACAGTTTTAGATACGATACATGTAAATGGCAAACTTACCCTTGGCGAAAACATTGGAGACTTAGGTGGCTTAAACGTAGCATACGAAGCTTTCAAAATGACACCTCAAGGTAAATCAACTGCTACTATTGATGGCTTTACGCCTGACCAGCGTTTCTTCTTAGCATGGGCACAGGTTTGGCGTGGTAATATTTTACCACAAACAGAAGCGCAGTTAATTATTACAGATACACATTCACCAGGGCAATACCGTACAATTGGAGCACCTGTAAATATGGATGCTTGGTACAATGCCTTCAATGTAAAAGAAGGAGATAAATTATATAAAAAACCAGAAGACAGAATAAGAATCTGGTAAAAAAAATTTTGAATTATAAAAGGCAGCCTAACTTTAAGGCTGCTTTTTTTTAGTCAAGTAAATTTCATTTCCACATAAGCGATTACTCTCTTTACTTGGTTGCGGTAATTTTTATTATGATTATTTTTACTTTTCTGTTTCACAAAATTTTTAAATAAGATGATGAACGATACTAACTTTTCTCCTTTAATTGCAGGCACAATGAAATGGGGACATTGGGGCAAAAATTACAATACTGCTCAAATGCAGACAATGATAAATTGTTGTGAAGAAAATAATATCACCTCTTATGATCATGCAGATATTTATGGCGATTACACTACCGAAGCTTCGTTTGGTAAAGCATTTAATGAAATGAAACTTGACAGAAAAAAAGTGCAGTTCATTTCAAAATGTGGAATACAATTATTTGGTGGCATAAGAAAAAATATAATTAAACACTATGATTATTCTGCTGCTTACATAATTAGGTCAGTAGAGCAATCTTTAATAAATCTGAAGACCGATTACCTGGATTTATTTTTATTACACCGTCCCAGTCCCTTGATGCATGCGGATGAAATAGGAGAAGCAATCCACAAATTAAAAAATAATGGCAAGATTTTATCTTTCGGTCTTTCAAATTTTACATCATCACAAACAGCTGTTATCAACCAAAAAATAAAAGTTGAATATAACCAGATTGAATTTTCGGTTACCCATTTAGAACCATTGCAAAACGGAAGTTTAGATTACATGCAAGTCAATAATATAAGACCAATGTGTTGGTCGCCTTTAGGCAACGTTTTTACAAAAACAAATGAACAGACTGATGCAATAAAAAAAGTAATTGCTGAATTAGCATTAAAATACAATGCCTCTGAAGATGTAATATTAATGTCATGGATTATTAAACATCCTGCAAATATTTTACCCGTGTTTGGAACTACTGATCCTACAAAAATTAACCAGTTAATAAAAGCAACTGCAATAAATTTTGAGTTAACAGATTGGTTTTATTTATTAACCGCAAGTGTAGGAAAAGAAGTGGCGTAGGAAATATTTGCAAAATTTAATGGTACATCCAGCCCACAACAAACTCAGGATAAATACCAATAGCTATGATAAGAATCGCCGCAATTGCAAGCATTATTTTAAAAGATACAGTGATGTCTTTTTCTTCAATAACTACTGTATTTGACTCTTTAAAATACATAGCTTGTATTACCTTAAAATAATAGTAAGCACTGATTGCTGCAAAAAGAACTGCAACAATAACGAGCCAGAATTTACCGGTGTTTTCAGCAGCCGCCATCAGCATAAAAAACTTGCTTTGAAACCCCGCCGTTAAAGGAATACCTGTGAGAGATAATAAAAAAACAGCTGTACAAAGTGCCAATAATGGATGTGTTTTACTAAGTCCTTTAAAGCCTTCAATGGTGTAATCATTCATTTTTATAAGCACTGCAAATACGCCAATGGTAGCAATACTGTAAGCTGCTGCATACAACAATAACCCTTCCTTTGCCCTGTCGTTTAAGGCAAATACAGCAAGCATCATAAAGCCCGCCTGTGCTATACTTGAGTAGGCAAGCATACGCTTAACGCTCTGTTGAAAAACTGCAGTTATATTTCCGATTAATAAAGTAAGTACTGTGATAAATATGATAAGGTTTTGCCATTGCCCCTGCACTTTACCAAAAGCATTTTCAAACAGGCGCACAAATGCAAAAAAACCTGCAACCTTTACGATGGTACTCATAAAGGAGGTAAATACTGTTGGTGCGCCATCATACACATCAGGCGTCCAAAAATGAAATGGTGCCGCCGATACTTTAAATGATAATGCAATAATTAAAAATACAAGACCAACCGCAATCATAACAGGCATAGCTCCCTCGCCCATTTGAATATTGTTTATAAAAAAAGAGCCATTGGGATTACCACCATAAATAAATGCAATACCCATCAACATAATTCCTGTTGAAAAAGCTCCCATTAAAAAATATTTGAGGGATGCTTCATTACTTTTTAGATTTCTTTTATCACTGCCCGTAAGTATGTATAATGGTATTGACATAATTTCAATACCAAGAAACAACAAGAGTAATGTGTTATATGTGGCAGATAAACACACACCACAAATCACAAAAAATATCAGTGCAAAATATTCGCCAACATGCTCTCCTACTTTTTCAATATCACGTCCACTCAATAAAAAGAACAGGAGTGTACATGCCAACACAATGGCAATAAATGTGAGGTTAAAGCTGTTGATATTGAGCATTTCCTTTGTATCTATATTAAAATGCAGCGAACCAGTATTAAAGAGATTTAACTCCAAGGCATTTGCTATAAACAAAAGAAGAATACCTGCAATAGCAAGATATTTCGGCGTGGTTTTACTTTTAATAAAAACACCGGAGAACATCATTAAAACTCCCCAGATTGCAGATAATAAAATTGCGTTCATAATTGTAAACGAATTATGAATTAAGAATGATGAATGTGTTTTTATCACTTCAACTTTCTTTCTTAATTCCCTGTTTGCGACTCCTTCAAATAAATATTTTTACTTCCTTATTTTATTGCTATTAAACTAGTTACTGCTTCTTTTGCAAGATCTATCATAGGCTGCGGATAAATACCAAAAGTAAATATCATTACCACTATTAAACCGAGCCCAAGTTTCTGTGCTAAAGAAATATCTGTCATTGTTTCTGTAACTGTATTTGTATTGCCATAAAAAACTTTTTGTACCATGTTGAGCGTATACACTGCTGCAATTATAATTGAAAGACCGGCAACAGCTGCCATCCAAATGCTATGCTGGTAAATTCCGGCAAACATCATAAATTCTCCCACAAAGGCATTGGTAAGTGGCAAAGCGATATTTGCAAATGCAATTATTACAAGCATTATAGTAAGTACCGGCGCTTTTTGTGCTAAGCCTCCCAGTTCACTCATATTTTTTACGCCTGTCTGTTGTTCTATCATTTCAATAATAATCCACAAGCCTATAATATTTATTCCGTGGCTAAACATTTGTATCATCATTCCTTGCAGACTTATTTCATTCATGGCAAAAATGGCAGCACACATTAAACCTATGTGAGCAATAGAAGAATATGCCACAAGCTTTTTGAGGTTATTTTGGAGCATGGCAATACAGCTTGCATAAATAATCCCAGTTATACAAAGTATCATTACAATATTGGTAAACTTGGGCACAGCCAGTGGAAATATTGGAATAAGCCATTTGATAACACCAAATAAACCCATTTTAACCATAATGCCTGAAAGCACCATCGTTACAGGTGTTGGCGATTGGTCATAAGTATCTGGTTGCCATGTATGAAATGGAAACACCGGCATTTTTATAGCAAAGGCTACAAAGAATAACCAAAACAACCAACTTTGCTCCCCTTCATTTAAATTGGAATTATAAAAAGAAAGTAAAGAAAAAGAATGTAATGATTGTACACCATCTTGGAAAAGCCTTGGACCGGTATGTAAGTAAACATAAATAATACCGGTAAGCATTAATAAAGAACCCAGAAAAGTATAAACGAAAAATTTAAATGTGGCCTGTATTCGTTTTTCACCTCCCCATTTACTGCAAAGAAAATAAACCGGTATTAGTGCCAGTTCCCAAAAGAAATAAAATACCAATGCATCTCTTGCAACAAATACGCCCATCAATCCACATTCAGCAAGCATCATCAATCCAAAAAAAGCTCCCGCATTTTTAGAAGTATTTTTATAAATGCTAAGAAAAATAATGGGGAACGAAACAGCGGTAAGCAGTGTAAGTATTCGTCCCGAACCATCTAAAGAAAGATAAAAGCTTGTACCTATATTTTTAAGCCACAAATAATTTACAGCATTGTAATTAAGGTAAACAGTTGCTGTATACATTAAGCTGATCAATGCTACAACTAACACCAATAATGAACCCGCAAATGCAATTGTTTTAACAACCTTTTCATTTTTAATAAAAAAACAAATTATACCTGCCAGCAAAGGCAGCCACAGCAACAGTTCAGGAAAAGTAATAAATGTACCCAAAGCCTAATTTTTTGTAAACAATTGTATAATAAATAAAAGCAACATTCCAATAACCATTAATAATATGTAAGCGCCGACCTGACCGCTTTGCAACCAACGCAACTGACGACTGCCATAATTTACAAACTTGCCGGTTCCGTTTACTATTCCATCAATCCCTTTTTTCTCAATTACATTATTAAAGAACGCAGACAAAGATTGCAATGGTTGCGTAATTGTTTTATTGTAAATCTCATCTACATACCATTTGTTTTCCAGCACCCTTGCAAGCCCTGTTGCTGGAACTTCATTCTCTCTTTTATAATTGCTAAATTTCTTCAACCCATACACCAAAGAAAGTAAAGAAAGTAAAACAGAAACACCCATAATAAGGAACTCAGTATTATAACTTAATTCATGCTTAACTGAAACAGCATTGCTTTGGGCAAATACAGGTTCTAAAAATATTTCCAACCTGTGGCCGCCATGTATAAATATTTCGGGTATACCAATCCAACCGCCGACTACCGCCAAAATAGCCAATACAATTAAGGGGAATATAATTGCTTTAGGGCTTTCGTGTAAATGATGTTCTTGCTCGCTTGTTCCTCTAAATTTTCCAAGGAAGGTCATGGCATATAAACGAAACATGTAAAAGGCGGTCATCATTGCACCTGTTACTCCAATTCCCCATAACAATGGGCTTTTTGCAAATGCACCCGCAAGTATTTCATCTTTAGAAAAGAAGCCTGAAAACGGTGGCATACCTGCAATTGCAATACAACCCAATAAGAAAGTGATGTTGGTAATGCTCATGTATTTTTTTAGGCCGCCCATATTGCGCATATCCTGTTCGCCACCCATTGCATGAATCACACTACCTGCTCCCAAGAAAAGAAGCGCTTTGAAAAATGCATGAGTCATTACATGAAAAACAGCA
>JAYVVD010000130.1:0-5512 GCA_043787295.1 Ferruginibacter sp.
TTGATATTGAACTTTGATTGTTATTTTTCTTTCTTTTCTATTACTTCTCCTGTCAATAATAATTCAGGAAATGCAGGTTCTGCATTGGAAGAAACAGTAACAGTTTTATGTGCATTGCCCACTCTATGTTCACTATTAAATTTTACTTTTATAAATCCGGTTTCTCCAGGTTTTATTGGCTGCTCAGGTTTTACGGGAATTGTACAACCACAGCTGGCGCTTACATTGGTAACAATAAGTGGTTTTGAACCGGTATTTTTAAAACGATAATTATATTCAACTACTCCACCTTCTTCAACTTTACCAAAGTTGTAGTTACTGTCAATCATCTGCACACTTGTTGGGTCTTTAATTTCTATTTGTTGTTTTAATGGTTGATTTTTTTCTGCAACTTTTTTATTGCGAACGTTGCAACTCAGTAAAAATAATATTGAAGTTACAATGGTTAAATGCTTAAACATACTATTAATTTTTTTGTTTAAAATCTCTTTTATCAAGTTTATTTTCCTGCTGAAGTTCTTTGTGAATATTATCAAGCAATCCATTTACAAATTGTCCGCTTTGCGGTGTACTGTAAGCTTTTGCAAGATCAATGTATTCATTGATGGTAACTTTTGTAGGTATCGTTTCAAAGTATAAAAATTCACATACGCCCATTTGCAACAGAATTAAATCCAATGCTGCAATGCGATCCGCATCCCAGTTTTTTAATTTAGGTTTTATCAGTTCAAGGGTTTCTTCATTTTTATTTAAAACTGTATTCAATAAATCTTCTGCAAATTTTCTTTTTTCTAAACTTAAAAAATCCTGAAAATTTTGTTGACTGGGTTTATTTAAATAGCTCAACACAAGCGTATGCATCATTTCAGCATCATCATCCCAGTTTATAAAATGTTCTTCTATATGTGTAATAAAATCTTCGTTTGGTAATAAAAGATCTGTAAAAATAAATTCCAGCATTCTTCTTTCACTTCTTTTTTCCCGGGATTGTTGTTCAATATATTCCAGATATTCCGGCGTTTCAACAAGAGATCTATAGATTTTTTTAAGTAAATCATTGTCAATAATATGAACTGCTTTAAGTTCATTTATTGTTGCTTTAAAACTAATATCTTCAACTATTTTCCAAAGAATTTCGTTGCCAGCAATTTTGGTATTTGTAGCAAGATCAGCGGCTGTTGGTAAATTTTTACTTGCTCTGTTGTTAGCATCTGTCTCTGCATAACGGGCAGTTTCCGTAATAAAATAAATTAAATAAGTAAACAACTGTTTGCTCTGTTCTATTTTTTTTGCAAGAATAGAAATTGGTTCTCCGGGTTTTACGCCACCACTCATACTATCCAATGCATAAAGCGTCTGCATTACTTTCACTCTGATATTTCTTCTGCTTAACATGGTTTCAAAAACCTTTATTGAAGGCGCAAAATTAAGGTAAAACCAATGGATTTTCATTTAAGATTTTTACTGGTACTTTTACTGCAAAATTGTCTTAACTATTTTAATTTTTTGACAATAAGTGCATATTTTATGACAAGAGGACTTAACTATAACCTTTGGTATAATTATTAACCTACTTTAGCATATCAAAAAAATTCATTAAACATTTTAATAAAATCAATTCAAATTATGGCTACTTCAAAAAAGCTAAACATTACACCACTACACGATAGGGTTATTGTAAAAGCTGCTGCAGCAGAAGAAAAAACTGCTGGTGGAATTATTATACCTGATACCGCAAAAGAAAAACCTTCCAGAGGAATCGTTTTGGCTGCTGGTCCGGGCAAGATAGATGAACCTATGACTGTAAAAGCAGGCGATACTGTATTGTATGGTAAATATGCAGGTACCGAAATACAAATTGAAGGTGCTGATCTTTTAATAATGAGAGAAAGCGATATACTTGCAATAGTATAATTAGCAAATGTGATAATGGCTCAATGTGAAAATTAATACATTAAGCTCTAAGCAATTTCAAATTTTTTAATTTTAAAATTAATATAATGTCTAAAATAATATACTTCGATATTGAAGCTAGAAATAAAATGAAAAAGGGTGTAGATACCCTTTCAAACGCAGTAAAGGTAACTCTGGGGCCAAAAGGTCGCAATGTGGTTATTGAGAAAAAATTTGGTGCGCCGGCTGTAACTAAGGATGGTGTTACAGTTGCAAAAGAAATTGAACTGGAAGACCCAATTGAAAACATGGGTGCTCAAATGGTTAAAGAGGTAGCAAGCAAAACCGCAGAAATTGCGGGTGATGGTACTACAACCGCAACTGTTTTAGCACAAGCTATAATAAGCGAAGGTCTTAAAATGGTAGCTGCAGGTGCAAATCCTATGGATCTAAAGCGTGGAATTGATAAAGCGGTTTCTCTTATTGTAGAAAACTTACGTAGTCAAAGCCAAACAGTTGGAAATGATGCTAAGAAAATACAGCAGGTTGCTACAATCTCTGCTAACAATGACGAAACTATTGGTAAATTAATTGCCGAAGCTTTTGTAAAAGTTGGTAAAGAAGGTGTAATAACTGTAGAAGAAGCAAAAGGAACAGATACAACTGTTGATATCGTTGAAGGTATGCAGTTTGACCGTGGATATGTATCTCCATATTTTGTTACGAACAGTGAGAAGATGAGTGTTGAATTACAAAATCCTTACATTCTTATTTTTGATAAGAAGATATCTATCATGAAAGATATTCTTCACATACTTGAAAAAGTAGCACAAAGTGGTCGTCCTTTATTAATCATTGCAGAAGATTTAGAAGGAGAAGCATTGGCAACTTTGGTTGTAAATAAATTACGTGGTACGCTAAAAGTAGCTGCTGTAAAAGCACCGGGCTTTGGTGATCGTAGAAAAGAAATGATGACAGATATTGCGATACTTACTGCAGGAACTGTTGTAAGTGAAGAACTTGGCCATAAATTAGACGGTGTAGAATTAACAACCCTGGGGCAGGCTGCATCGGTAACAATTGATAAAGACAACACCACAATTGTTGGTGGTAAAGGAGCTAAAAAAGATATTACTGCAAGAGTAAATCAAATTAAAGCACAGGTTGAAAATACAACATCTGAATACGACAAAGAAAAGTTACAGGAGCGACTTGCAAAACTTGCAGGAGGTGTTGCAGTACTATATGTTGGTGCCACTACAGAAGTAGAAATGAAAGAAAAGAAAGACAGAATGGATGATGCATTACATGCTACTCGTGCAGCAGTTGAAGAAGGAATTGTACCAGGCGGTGGCGTTGCATACATTCGTGCCTTGGTTGCCTTGGATCCTAAAGTAAAAGGACAAATTGCTGATGAAACAACAGGTATGGCAATTGTTCGTCGTGCAATAGAAGAGCCTTTAAGAATTATTACTGCAAATGCCGGTGTTGATGGTTCTATTGTTGTTGAAGCTATTAAAAACGGTAAAGGAGATTATGGTTACAATGCAAGAACAGAGCAGTACGAAACTTCTATGTTTAAAGCAGGTATTATAGACCCTACAAAAGTAGCTCGTGTTGCACTTGAGAATGCTGCATCTATTGCCGGTATGCTTCTTACAACAGAGTGTGTAATTGCAGACAAACCTTCAGCAGAAGCAGCTCATAGCCATGGTGCGCCGGATATGGGTGGAATGGGTTATTAATAAAATCCTTGATGATTTTAATAAAAGTATATTTATGAAAAATCCCTTCTAATATTTAGAAGGGATTTTTATTTTAATATTAAAAAAAAAATATGACACATTTAAATATAGAATTTAAAGCGAGGGCATTGAATATAGCGAATTTAGAAGAAAAGCTAAGAAGTTTGGATGCCAGATTTATAGGTGAAGATCATCAAAAAGATACGTATTATAATGTACCAAAAGGACGACTAAAATTAAGAGAAGGTAATATTGAAAACGCATTGATTTGGTACCAGCGGGAAGACATCGCTGGTGTCAAACAATCAGATATATTGTTATACAAACACACACCTGATGATGCATTAAAAAAAATACTTTTAAAACTTCATGGTATTAAAATAGTTGTAGATAAAATTCGCAAAATTTATTTTGTTGAAAATGTAAAATTCCATTTCGACAGGGTAGAAGGACTTGGTACATTTATAGAAGTGGAAGCCATTGACAGTACAGGAGAAATTGGAATTGAAAAGCTAAAAAAGCAATGTGATTTTTACATAAATTTTTTTAAAATTAAACCAACGGATTTTATAAAAAAATCTTATAGCGATATGATGCTTGAAAAATTATAGAGGCAGCAACATTTTCGAACTTAAAAAGGTCGTAAACTTTTATTGCATTAGCTACAAAAGTTAACGACTTCTTTTTTACTATTTATATTTTATCCCTTAACAATTTTTACTGTCTGTTTTACAACACCATCTTTTGAAATTCGTAAAAAATAAATACCGGCATCTAACGATTTACCGTTAAATATTTCTGTGTAAGTGCCCTGCTGCATTCTCTTATTTACCAACATTTTTACCCTATTGCCCTGGGCATCAAAAACTTCAATATTTACTTGCGCAGCTGTTTTTAATTGATATTGTATCATAGTATTATCTACGAAAGGATTGGGAGATGTTTTCATTAAAACTTCAGGCGCATTCAATAACGAATTAAAGCTTTTGTTGTAGGTAACCTCTGCATTTCCATTACTTAAATTATTTGCTCTTTCGGCAGGAGGTGTTTCACAATTACAGTTATAAGTGCCTGCCCATGGTGTTTGTTCAAATGGGAATGAAGTTTTAAAAGTGGTATCATTTGCACCAACTCCTGCATTGTATGTTAACACATTCACTAGTTGCGGCGTTACAGGACTTGGGCTTGTACGTGGATTATAATCATCGTAAAACAAACCAATTGCTGCCAATACAACACCACTTACAGCCTGAAGTTCAATTCTTGTTACATCATCTTCTAATCTTCTTCCATTAGGGAATCCATCCATATTTGGTATCATCTGTATACTTGTATTGGTATTAAATCTTGGATCAGTTAAACCCAATACTGCAGCCTGTACCAATCCTTCTGAACTAAAATCAGGAGAATTTCGAGGAGTTGCTGGCACAGCCATATTTAAGCGCAACATATCTCCACCATTTGGTAAAAAATTATTTATAAATGGCTTACCAACTGCCAACGGGTTCCCCACCGGTTTACCCGTAGCTAATTGGTACGGGGCCAGATTTGGTACACCTGTGTGAAAAATCGGCCAAAGATCTACAGACCTAGGTTGGTTTTTACCAGGTAAAAGTAGACTACCAAAATTAGCTTCACTTAAGGCAGTTCCGTTTAATGCTGCATTACCTTTTAGACCATATAAACCATTCTGACCATTACCAAAACCAAACGCTCCTAATGAATTTTTTTGTATTCTAAGTTGAGTGAAAGCCGGTACGGCTCCCCCAAATTTGGCATCATCCATATAAAGCGCCAGTTCAGGATTGTAAAAATAATTTCCAAATTTGCTTAACAAACTTAAATCCTGATAAGGCGTAATTCTGTTCCATAAA
>JAYVVD010000131.1:0-6984 GCA_043787295.1 Ferruginibacter sp.
GACCTTGGCAAGGTCGCGCTCTACCAAATGAGCTACTTCCGCAGATTATGTGTAAGACCTTTTATTCTTAAAATAAATCTTGCGATTTGTTTTTCGGATGGCAAAAATAAGGATTGAAATCTAATTACAAAATTTTATTTGTATTTAGGATTGTAAAGCGTGTTTTCAGGCACGTTGACCTGAGGTTTCCCCTTATACCTGTGTGTGTATTGTGCTACACATGCTGAAAGTATGATGGCTATTACAACAGCAATTTGGCAGTACCATAAAAAACGGGAAGACGATACCCAACTGTGTTTAAAATCTTTTTCTTTATCATCTATTATTTCTTGTTGCATTGTTTTAATTTTTCAACGGCGAAAATAAGACTTATTTTTTTAAAAATTTATTTGACTGAAATAAATTCAGAAAAGGTTTTTTTATTTCTGCAATAATATTGCCATAAGATACTTCCATAGTAAGTGCCATGTAATTCTATATTTTTAATTTTTAATTGCTTCGGTTTTTTCTCTTGAAATAATACCCATTGTGCAAAATGTAAATGTGCTTTTATAATGGCGATGAAATAGCCGGCATCGCCCGCAAATAATCCTTTATAAGCTGCCAACGCATCGAGCCCAAAACGTATTGGCATTTTTAAAAACAATGCGCCTGCCGAACTGTTTTTATAAATCATTATCAGGTTATTCCTAAAATTTAAATACGTTTTTTTGCTGTTTCCTTTGGGCAGAGTGCCCCCACCAACATGATATACTACTGATGCCGGTTCTACATAAATTTTATATCCTGCTATCTGCATGCGCCAGCAAAGGTCAATTTCTTCCTGATGGGCAAAAAAATATTCATCAAATCCACCCAATGAATTATACAATACAGCTCTGACAAACATGGCTGCGCCCGATGCCCAAAAACAAGGCGTTGCCTTGTTGTATTGCCCTTTATCTTCTTCCATTTGTTCCAATACCCTGCCTCTTGCAAAAGGATAGCCGAAAGTATCTATCCAGCCGCCACAAGCACCGGCATATTCAAAATATTTTTTATTCTTTTCATCCATTAGTTTAGGCTGGCATGCTCCAATCATTTTATCTTTTTCCATCAACGCCACAATGGGTTCAATCCATCCCGGTGTTACTTCTACATCACTGTTAAGCAAGACAAAATAATCTGCAGTTATTTGTTTTAATGCAGTATTGTATCCTTGTGCAAACCCCTCATTTGTTTTATTTACAATGATTTCTACTGTAGGGAAATGTTGTTTTAAAAAATTAATGGAATCATCTGTTGAAGCATTATCGGCGATAATTATTTTTTTATTTTGATAAGTAGAAGCAATGACATAGTTAAGATATTTCTCAAGAAATTCCTTGCCATTCCAGTTTAAAATTACCACTGCCACCAATGGTGATCTTGTATTTGTAAAAGCAGTATTATCATTATCAACCATCATGTAGTTACAAACATACTCAATTTGTAAAATTTATACGCAATTGCATTTCAATATTTGCTATTTTTAAATATGCTTCAACGGTTTTTAAATTTGAGAAATATACTTGGCCTTATTGCTATTGCTTTTATAATGGCGAGTATTTTTTTCAGTAATTTTCTTGCAAAAAAAATTGCTGCTGACGAAAAAAGAAAAGTGCAGCAATATGTGGAAGCAGTGAACGATCTTAACAATATTAATAATCAGGATACAAAACTTGCCACAAAAATAATTATTGAAAACGGTAAAGATATTCCGCTGATACAAACCAACGAAAGAGATAGTATTGTTGCCAATAATTATGACTCCGCTGCAATTGCAGGGAATACGTTTTATTTAAAAGAAAAGCTGGCAATATTAAAAAAAATAAATCCACCTATCATTTGGCAGAACCCTCTAAATGCTGCAGAAAAAAACTTTACATATTATGGAGAATCTGATTTGCTGGTGCAGATAAGGTATTTTCCAATAGTGCAATTAGTAGTGGCAATGCTGTTCATCATCATTATTTTTATAGCAGTTTCAAACAAAAGTAAAAGCACACAAAATCAGGTTTGGGCCGGTATGGCAAAAGAAACAGCGCACCAGTTAGGCACACCAATTTCGTCATTAGAGGGATGGATGGAAATGCTGAAAGAAAATGAAAGTACCCAACAAATAGCTGTAGAAATGAGTAAGGATGTGGAGAGGTTAAAACTTGTAAGTGACAGATTTGGAAAGATTGGAAGTACCCCAAAACTGGAAGAGACGGACCTGATAACTCAAATAAATACGATGGTAAGTTATATTAAAAGAAGAGCTACCGAGAGGGTTTCTTTTACTGTAAATACTGGTGCTGAAAATGATGTTATTGCAATGATAAACCCGCCATTGTTTGACTGGGTAATTGAGAATTTATTAAAAAATGCACTAGATGCTATGGATGGAAAGGGCAGGATCGATATCAATATAAAAAATGAAACTGCTCAAATTATTATTGATGTAAAAGACAATGGAAAAGGTATCAGCAAAAAAAATATTGGCAATGTTTTTAAACCGGGTTTTACTACCAAGCAAAGAGGTTGGGGTTTGGGTTTATCACTCAGTAAGCGAATAATTGATATTTACCACAAGGGAGAATTATTTGTAAAACAAAGTGAGGTAGGAAAGGGAACTACTTTTAGAATTGTGTTGAAGAAATAAAAAAACCTTCAATAATTGAAGGCTTTTTTAAAATATAATTTTAGATTTTTAAATTTCACCCTTTACGAACATTGTTCCTTTTGGTTGAGCATTACCACCTTCCGTTTCTAAGGTTATTGCAAAAGCCTGGGCTTTTCCAAAAGTCTTCATTTTTTGTATACTGTATTTTTTTCCGTCTTTAGATGTAATCATACCTGCATCAACGGGTTTGCCATCTACAATTGCCCAAAGCTGGTATTGTTTACCTGCGGGTGCCATTGGCATATTGCTTGGGTCAACATAAACTTCCCCGGTATTTTTCATCCAGAAAATCTTTGCTCCTGCATCAGGCGCAGCCTCTAAACCTTTTAAAGAAACGGGCTCACTATATTTGCTTTGCACGATGCTCATGTCCTTATCAACTTCAGTTAGGTGTTGGTTTAAAGAAGCAATTTGTTGCTGGCTTTCAGCATACTTATCATTGATATCTTTGAATTTATTGTAGTAAAAAAAATTAAGGACTGAACTACCAATTAAAAGCAATACTGCAGCTGCTGCTATGTTGCGTATAGGAGACATAGAAACAACTTTAGCAGTTGATAAAGATTCGTTTGTAGTAATTGATTGATTAGTAAAATTTAATGCTGAAAATAATTCATTTTTTACAGAAGCTGCAGGAGCAACTGCATTTGAGAATGTGTAAGCTTCAAGTGCTTTTTCTATATTAATTATTTCTTCGTTTATGGCGGAATGCTGAGACCGCAATTGATCAATTTGTGTTGATTCTTCAGAAGATGCAGCGCCAATGACGTACATTTCTAAAAGACCTGATGATATGATTTCGTGTTTTTCCACTTGTTTATTTATTATTGCAACATTTTTCTTAATTCAGTAATAGCAGATCTCATTCTTGTTTTTACAGTTCCAAGAGGAATTTCCATTTCTTTTGAAATTTCTTCCTGTGTGTATCCACTAAAATATGCCATATCTATAATTACCTTCTGTTCCGGCTTTAGGTATTGCAATTGCTTTCTGAGACCGATTGTATCAAATTTATCAGAAGTAAAGTTTTTATCCTGATATGTAGTTACGGAATTTTCATCTTGTGAGATTTTTTTTCCCTTTTTGTAACCTTTACTCCGCAAAGTATCAATTGTAAGGTTTCGTGTAATGTTGATCATCCAGGTAAAAAGCCTTCCTTTACTTGAATCATATTGCTTAAAGTTGTTCCAGATCTTTAGAAAGGCTTCCTGTAAAATATCTTCAGCAAGTTGAGTATCATCAACCATTCTAATAATTATCCCGTTTAAAGCTGCGGCATAATTATCATATAAATAAGAAAATGCTGATTGATCTTGTTCTCGTAGAAGTGTTACAAGTTCTTCTTCACTGTATTTTGTAATAGGTTGCAAAGACTTCTTTGTTTGTTTTAAATGTAAGATAATGTGTTTTACCTTAAAAATTAATAAGTTATCATTCAGTATACAAAATACTACATCCAAACTAAATGCTATCCAGCTTTTTTAACTTCGGCAACAGGGCTGAATAAATACCATTTACCAGAAGCAACTTCCCGGCATTTAAATCTTTTTCGTATTTTCTCTCCTTTTTCAAAAATCCTATTTCCTTTTATTTCAAAAAGTTGTCCTGCAGGCAATTGCTCAACAAAATAAACTTCTTGTTTCTTCTGATCGTAATTTTTAAGAACCCTCAACAATTTTATATCGCTGCAACTACTGGCAGCGGGATTATTTACTGACCTTATCAAAGCAGTTTTTACATCTGCAGGGAAAATATTCTTCTCTACAAATATGGTTAGAATATGACCAAAATTCGCTTTCCATTCTGAGCCATGAGGCTGTACACGTTTTGGTTGTTTTACAAATGTAATAAGATGAGCAATTTCATGAAGGAGCGTAATAAGAAACGAAAATTTATTTAAGTCGCTATTTACACTAATTCGATGGCCTTTGTTTTCATGTGCGTGCCTGTAATCTCCCAGCACACTGCTTCGGCTCCTTGTAATGGTAAGTTGTATTTTAAATTCGTGCAGATATTCAAGTACAGCTTCAAAACTGCCGTCAGGTAAATAAGATTGTAAAGCAGAAAAATCAACTTTGGTTTTAGACATTTTTTTTACTGTTCACTTTAGATATTGCAATTACTTCAACGGCAAGGTATAGCAGGTACATAAAAAGTGAAATAAACACCGCTTTCTTATTATAAGTTGGGCCTACAAGCACAACATATGCAAGTACAGCAAGTATAGTACTAAACATTTTTATCATCATACCAGCCATTACACTGCGTATAAAAACATTTGGATTTTTATTGGTTAGTGCATTTTTCTGGATAAAAAATACAAGTAATCCAGTTCCCATAAAAAGAAAATTGGAGCCCTGCAAAACATTTTTATCAATATTATACGAATTCCAAAGCCTGCCTGCACTTAAAATAAATATAGTTAATGTAATAAAGATTATAAACAGTGGTAACAACATTTTACCGAATGGCTTCATATATTTATTTTTTTGGAGCTGTATCTTTTATTGCTTTATAAATAAGAACTACTATGATAAGTAATGGCAACGCCCAAACTAATATTGGATTTTTAAATTTTAATAGAGCGTCCAATTTAATACCTGCATAAACAGTTACAACTAAAGCAACCGTTAGTTGTGTAGCAAAGCCAGCATATTTCCACAAAAGACTGTTGTCTGACTTTTTTTTATCAGGCTCAAGATCAATCATTGGTATTTTCAACTTTAGGTAGAATAATTTTATTAGTATCTAATGCTTTTATGTTGCCCTGTAAAACTTTTTGAACGTTTTTTAAGTAATTATCCTGGTATCTCAGGGCCTGCTCCATAGAATCTGTTCTCATTTTTAATTGTTTGTATTCTTTTATCTGTTTTGCATTCCCCATCCCTGTGCCTGGCAGATAATATTTTAAAGGTGTAAAAATAATGAGTGCTGCTGTAAGGCCAATCATCAAAATAAAAACTGTGCTTAAAACAATATAAACACCCATACGGGTAAGCTTAAATTTTACAACTTCCTCAAAAGTATCTTCGTTCATTATTACCAGGCGGTAATGGCTTCGAAGTCTTTTAAAAGTGTTGGTTACATCCGGCATTGACATAGCTGCTTTTTATTATGCTTTAAAACTTACCTGCACTAAATTAGCCATTAATGAAGCAAACGTAAATTTTTAACAGAAATAAACAACATATTGTTTCTAAATTAATTTGGTAGAGGTTATTTTTGGTCGATATTAAAGAATAAATCCGAACTTTAAGTCTATACCAATTATTTTTTTCATGTTGAAATCGAAAGTTTTATTAATAGGAATTTTAATAACATGTGCTTTCACTTATTGTACTGAAGTATTAGCGCAACCCACATGGACACTAGATCCATTCGGTAAAGAAAAGAAGCCTGAAAAATATGAAGAGAAAAAACTGGCATCAGAAAAAACGGGTGAAAAAAAATTTAAAGGGATTAGAAAATTTTTACAGAACAATACATCACATTATAATTTTTACTTTAATGCAAACAACAGAATAAATCTTGTAATTGAAAGAGCAAAACTTTCTCACAAAGATGATTATGCCAAAATGCTTTCATTTTATCCATATTCTCTGGAAAATACGGCAAGCCAAAAATCTGATCTTGATTCAGTTATTTATAAATCCACAGCGGGAATTTTATTACATGATTTAAGGTCTGAATGGGTTGATAATTTTTATTTTCTTATAGGAAAATCTTACTTTTTAAAAAAAGATTTTGATTCAGCCGCACTTACCTTCCAATTTATTAATTACAATCTTTTTCCGAGAAAGAAGAAAGATGATGATTATAATAAAGTCGTAGGCTCTAATGAAGGAGGTAAAGGATCAGGTTCGGTCTCAATAGCTGACAAAGAAAAAAGAAATATAGTTCAAAAAGCTTTTACACTACCTCCAAGCAGAAACGATGCACTTATTTGGCAGATAAGAACTTTTACTGAACAGAAAGAATATGGCGATGCGGCAGGATTGATAAGTATTTTGCAAAACGATAAAAATTTACCTGCACGATTAAAAAATGACCTTGAGGAAGTTACTTCTTATTGGTTCTTTACTCAGAATAATTTCGATAGTTCTGCCGTCCATCTTCAAAAAGCTTTAAGCAACGCAGATACAAAAGATGATAAAAGCCGGTGGGAATATTTACTTGCCCAGATGTATGAACTTACAGGTAAGTTTGATGAAGCATCAGATTATTACATAAAGGCTGCACGCCAAACATCCAACCCGGTAATGGATATTTATGCAAGATTAAGCGAAGCGAAAATGCTT
>JAYVVD010000132.1:0-5605 GCA_043787295.1 Ferruginibacter sp.
TATTTATTTCCAAAATTATGCCCATCGATTTTGTGATAGTCCCAAATTCTTTATTTCGCAACAATTGAATCTTTTACTGAGCCACATCCCAACATACCTGCATGATAGGTTGGATGTTTTTTCCCCATATATGGATTAACAATTTCAGCATTGTTACTTATCCAGTTAGCAGATATAGAATCACTAAAAGCCATAGGGCAGTTTTCTACATATAATTTTGGTCCTTCATAATTTATAGCAATAAAAAATGAAGGGTACATCATTTCTGTAACCATACTAAAATCTTTGCGCATTTCAGTAATATCTGTTTGATTGAGTAAAGATGTTGCATTAGATTTAATGTCTGCGATATTTCCCTGCACCGTTTCAAAAATTGTAACAGTGTCCTTTTTTAATTCGTCTATAGGTAATCTGTCAAGCAATAATACAAAGTTTCTTGCCGCAGTTTTCGCAGCCGCGGTATCTGCATTTACAAAAGCATTCTTTATGTCGAGGTAGGCATTTACAACACTGTCAGTACTTTTATTAAATGCTTCTGAGTGTTTTTTCAGGACAATTGATTCTTGTTTCACATCTTCAACAGTAATTTTTTTCTTATTAAAAAACAAAAAATAAACAGCCAATGCTGCAAAAATTATAGCAATAACTGGAAATAACTTCTTCATAGATGATTTTTCGCAAATGTACTGATAAGGCTTGCGTGTTACAAATTATTGTACAATTAGTAACTCATATAATGAGTGATTTTCACTTATAACTGTGCTTTTTAAACGTTACTTTTGCAAAAATTTTTAAAAAATGTTATTAGGGTTACAGAATCTTACGTTTGAGTTTGGAGCACGTACAATTGTGGAAGATGCTACATGGCATATACAGCCCGGTGAGCGCATTGGTTTAATTGGCTACAACGGAACGGGTAAATCTACTTTGCTCAAAGTACTTACAGGTCAATATTCCCCTGCAAAAGGAACGGTAGAAAAAGGGCGAGAAACCACTATTGGTTTTTTAAACCAGGATTTATTAGGATTTGAAACCGATGAATCTATTTTAGAAGTTGCCATGGGCGCTTTTGAAAGAGTGAAAGCCATTGAAAAAGAAATGGAAATAATAGGTGCTGAATTAGAAAAAACCGGCGATGAAAAGTTAGCCGATAAATATGCAGATCTTTTACACGAAATGGATGTGTTGGATGGTTACAGCATTCACCACAGAACGGAATCTATTTTACAGGGACTCGGTTTTGCAAACGAAGATCTTGGCAAGCAATATAAAATGTTTAGTGGTGGGTGGCGAATGCGGGTGTTGTTGTCAAAAATGATTTTGATGAACCCCGATGTATTGTTGCTGGATGAACCTACCAACCACTTGGATCTTCCAAGTATTGAATGGCTGGAAAAATATTTATCAAATTATCCAGGAGCAGTAGTTATTGTAAGCCATGATCGTTTCTTCTTAGATAGAATGGTAAACAAAATTGTAGAATTATACCAGCGTGAATTGCATTTCTATACAGGTAATTACTCTTACTATATGGAAGAAAAAGAAATCCGTATAGACATGCAAAAAAAAGCTTTTGATAACCAACAGGATTATATACGACAACAGGAAAAATTTGTGGAGCGCTTTAAAGCAAAAGCCAGCAAAGCCGCAGCAGCACAGAGTATCGTAAAACGATTAGATAAAATTGAAAGGATAGAAGACGTTAACATTGAGCGTCCGAATATGAAAATAAATTTTATATTAAACAAAACACCAGGTAAAGTTGTGACTGCGCTTAAACATGTAAGCAAAAGTTTTGGCGATTTAAAAATATTAGAAAACACCGGGGCGGAAATTGATAGGGGAGATAAAATTGCATTGATTGGTGCAAATGGCAAGGGGAAATCAACTTTGCTTAGAATTGTTGTTGGTACCGAGCAATTTGAAGGAGAACGTGAGTGGGGCCATAATGTGGAGGAATCATTTTATGCGCAGCACCAGTTGGAAGTGTTAAACCCTGAGAATGATTTGATAGCAGAATTGCAGGAAGCAAGAAGTGGTAAAAATGATTTGGAACTTCGCAGTCTTCTAGGCTCATTTTTATTTAGCGGCGATGCGGTTGAGAAAAAAATAAAAGTTTTAAGCGGTGGAGAAAAAGCCCGTGTTGCTTTAGCAAAAACAATTGCAAGCAAAGCCAATTTTTTAATGCTGGATGAACCAACTAATCACTTGGATATTCACTCTGTAGATTTGTTGGTAGAAGCATTGAATAAATATGAAGGAACGATTATTTTGGTAAGCCATGATCGTTATTTTATAAGTAGAATTGCAAATAAAATATGGGAAATTGAAGACCATAAAATACTTGAATTTAAGGGCAGCTATGCAGAGTGGGAAGATTGGAAAGAACGAAGAGAAAAAGCAAAACTGGCTCAGAAAAAAGATTTAAAAACTGAAACTAAAGTTGAAAAACCGGTGGAAGTAAAAAAAAATCCTAAGCCTGTAGACAATGCGGTTGCAAAGGAAGCAGATAAAATAAAAAAGCAATTTAATTTTTTGGAAAGCAAAATTGCCGAATTGACCCAAAAGAAAGCAGTCTTAGAAGCTGAGTTGGGCAACCCAGATATTTACAGCAACAATGCAAAATTTGTGCAGACAGAAACCGCTTATAAAATTATAACTTCGGAACTTATTGCAGCCAATAGAGAATACGAAGTGGTTTTTGAGAAGATGATGGAGAACGAATAACAAAGTCTCACCTCAAAAGCGCAGAGACGCAAAATAGATTTATAAAAAGCTTTGGTACTAAAATGCCAAGGCTTTTTACGGGTATTTAAAACTGTCTGTAGAATTCTAACATTTTAAAAGAAGCTTTGGGCCTTAGCGTCTTAGCGGTAAATTAATTCCATGCAAATAGCTATAATCGGTGGTGGTAACCTTGGCTCAGCAATAGCTGCAGGGCTTTTAAAAAGTAATTTTTGTGCAGCAGAAAATATTACTGTTACCAAAAGAAATATTGCCACACTAAATTGGTTGCACGAGAAAGGGTTAAATGTTTATACCGATAATAAAAAGGCGGTAGCTGAAAATAATGTAATTATTCTCGCAATTAAACCTTTTCAAATAAAAGAAATACTGGAAGAAATAAAGGAAAATATAACGCCAAGCCATTTATTAATTTCAGTTGTTACCGGCATAAGTTTAGAAGAAATAAAAAGTATTGTTGGCCATGATATATCAGTTGTAAGAGCAATGCCTAATACTGCAATTGCCATACAGGAAAGCATTACCTGCCTAAGCTCTGACCAAATAAATACAGACCAATTAAAATATACAGCCGCATTGTTTGAGGCTTTAGGCAAAACGGTTGTGATAGATGAAAAGCTAATGAATGCGGCAACCGTATTGGGTGCTTGTGGCACTGCATATGCCATGCGTTACATACGGGCAAGTGTGCAAGGCGGAATAGAAATTGGTTTTGATGCAGCCACTGCCAGTTTAATAGCAGCACAAACGGTAAAGGGTGCAGCTGAATTATTGCTAACTACAAAAACTCATCCCGAACAGGAAATTGATAAAGTGACTACGCCAAAAGGCTGTACAATAGCAGGCTTGAACGAAATGGAGCATCAGGGATTTAGCTCTGCCATTATAAAAGGAATAGCTGCAAGTTTTCATAAAATAGGATCATAGTTACCCCTTGACAACTACAACCATATTACTGCTTTGTATTGCAGCATTTGCAGCAGGTTTTGTTGATGCAATTGTGGGTGGCGGCGGACTAATTCAAACCCCGATGGGCCTAATTCTTTTGCCACAATTACCTGTATCAAGCGTAATAGGTTCCCTCAAAATTCCGGCTTTCAGTGGCACTGCTTTTGCCGCGGCGCAGTATGTAAAGAAAGTCATCATTAACTGGAAGCTATTATTGCCAATGATGGCAGTTGCCATGCTAGCATCATTTGCGGGCAGTAATTTACTTACCATGGTTCACAACGATTTTATGAAGCCTGTTTTGCTCGTGGTTCTATCTCTTGTAGCAATATATACTTTTATTAAAAAAGATTTTGGACAGCACAAAGAGAAATCTCTTTCTCCTGCCTTGAATTTTTTTTACTCCTTACTAATAAGTATTGTAATAGGCTTTTATGACGGGTTTATTGGCCCCGGTGCAGGAAGTTTTTTAGTATTAGCATTTGTGGCGCTGATGGGTTATGATTTTTTACATGCATCTGCCAATGCAAAAATGGTAAATCTTGCTACCAATTTTGGCTCTATTTTATTGTTTGTTTTAAAAGGTAAAATTATATGGGCAGTGGCTATTCCTATGGCTTTGTGCAATGCTGCAGGCGGCTTTATCGGTGCTAAACTTGCTATCAATAAAGGCAATAAATTTATAAGAATATTCTTTCTTATAATTGTTAGCGGTACACTTATAAAGTTTGGTTACGATGTATTTTTTAAAAAGTAATTTTTAAAGAATTTAATAAATAGCTGTACAAATCATATTTTAATTTAATTAGGGAGATTCCGACCATAAAAATTATCTTTGTTTAAACATTAATAATATGAAAAAAATCTTACCACTTTCTTTTGTTGTTTTGTTAATAAGCAATGTAATTTTAGCACAAACTGATGCTCATGCTTTTGCGCAAAAAGTTGCTGATGCTTATGGGTTAGCAAGCTTTAATAAAGCAAAATCAATTTCATTTACTTTTAATATTAAGAGAGATACTTTCCCTGTAAGCTATCGTAGTTGGAACTGGAACAAAGCACAAAATATTGTTACCATGAGAACGGCAAAGGAAACCATTACTTACCGCAGAGATACTATTCAATCTGCTGCTTTAAAAAATGTAGATGGTAAGTTTATCAATGACCAGTACTGGTTCATTTTTCCATTTCATATTATTATGGATAATGGATGTACTTTAACGAAAAAAGAAAATGTGCTTGCACCCATTAGTAAAGCAAACAGTACAAAGCTTACGGTACAATACAACAATGTTAATGGCTATACACCAGGTGATGCGTACGATTTGTATATAGATAAAAATTATATGGTTACTGAATGGGTGTACCGTAGTAAGGGCGTTGAAAAGCCTTCCTTAAATACCACATGGAAAGATAATGTAATAAATGCGGGTGTAAAAACGGCAACAAATTTTACTTCGGAAGATGGAAAATTTAGAATATATTTTACCGGTATAAGTGTGAAGTAATAACAAAAAAATCCTGTAGTTTTCACCGCAGGATTTTTTATTATTGTGTAACAATTTTTCTTTTAATTACTCTTTTGGGATGTGTTTTTTGACGATGAGAACCATATGCATAACCTGCACCAGCTCCCACTGCACCGCCAATCAATGCACCTCTGCCTTTTCTTTTGCTAACGATAGCTCCTGTTCCTGCACCTACTGCAGCACCAATTACCGCACTTTTCTTTTTTTGGCTCCAGCCGGTTTTAGTTTCCACAGTAGTTTGAGCAGATGTTGTTGTAACAGCCAAACAACAACAGAGACTTAGCAATCCAATAATTTTTTTCATAATAATTTTTTTTAAATAATAGTTGCTACATCTCTTTCTAATTTAATGCCACATTTTTTACCCTGCTGAAAATAAATTT
>JAYVVD010000133.1:0-3386 GCA_043787295.1 Ferruginibacter sp.
GGCGAATTTGTAAATGCCCGGTTAAAAGGAAAACTAAAAATTGAAGGTATAACGTCTACCAATCCAATTGCCGTAGGTGATGTTGTAGAGATAGATGAGGAAGCAGTAGAAGAGAGTTTGGTTATCTCAAAAATATATGAAAGAAGAAATTATATCAACAGAATTTCTCCTCACAACAAAAATCTTCATCATATTGTAGCAGCAAACTTAGATCAGTCATTACTGTTTGCCACGTTAAAGGATCCTAAAACTTCTTTTGGATTTATTGATCGCTTTCTAATTACATCAGAAGCCTATAGAGTTCCCGCAATCATCGTTTTTAATAAAGCAGATTTATACAAGGAAAAGGAGCAGGAAAAATTTGAACTCGCAAAAAAAAACTACGAAGCAATTGGTTATAAAATAATGTTGATGAGCATTGAAAAAAATATTGGAACTGCAGAAGTAAAAGAACTTTTACAAAATAAAACAACTTTGTTAAGCGGGCATTCCGGTGTTGGAAAATCAACTTTTATCAATTATGTATTCCCAGATTTATCTCTCAAAACCCTTGCTGTAAGTGACTGGAGTGGCAAAGGAATGCATACTACCACTTTTGCAGAAATGTTTGATTTGCCTTTCGGCGGAAGAATTATTGATACACCCGGTATAAGAGAATTGGGCTTGGTTGATATTCCAAAAAATGAATTGGCACAATATTATCCTGAAATGCGTGCAGTAATGAATAATTGTAAATTTAATAATTGCCAGCATTTTAATGAGCCCGGCTGCGCTGTAAAAGCTGCCATAAACGAAGGTGTAATTTCAGAAGAAAGATACCTGAGCTACCTTGCTATAAAAGATACAATTGAAGATAAAAGTTATTGAGGCAACGAGGTTTTTTTAATTTTTATTCAACTGTTTCCTTATCATTTTTAATTTAGCCTTACCTACAATTTTTTCTATATCCGCATCGCTTGCTTCTTTTATTTTTTTTACAGATCTAAATTCTTTCAGCAACAAATCCGCCGTTTGTTTTCCTATTCCTTTTAAATCTTCCAGTTCATTTTTAAAAGTACCCTTGCTTCTTTTATTTCTATGAAAAGTAATTCCAAAACGATGCACTTCATCTCTTATTCTACGAATGAGTTTTAAGCTTTCGCTATCCCATGGCAGCAGCAACGATTCAGTATCTCCATCAAAAAAAAGCTCTTCCTTGTTTTTTGCAAGCCCTACCAAAGTGATTTTTCCTCGAAGGTTTAGTTTGTCAATACTTTCCATTGCTGAACTTAATTGCCCTTTTCCACCATCTATAATAACTAATTGAGGCAATGTAGTTCCTTCGTCGGTAAGCCGCTTGTAGCGTCTGTAAACAACTTCTGCCATAGATGCAAAATCATTTATTCCATCAACTGTTTTTATATTATAATGGCGGTAATCTTTATTGCTTGGTTCACCATTTTTAAAATACACCATTGCTGCTACAGGATAACTTCCCTGAAAGTTTGAGTTATCAAAACATTCTATGTGAACAGGTAATTCTTTCAATTGTAAGTTCTGTTGCAGTTGTAATAACACAGCATTTTTTTCATCAATGGTTTTGTCTTCAAGCTTTAATAGTTTCTTTGTATTTAGTTCTGCTTTAAAATAATTTACATTTTTTTGAGACAGATCTAACAACTTCTTTTTATCGCCTGCCTTTGGGACAGTCATTATTATATCAGGTTCGATATAATCTATTTCAAAAGGTAATATGATCTCTTTAGCATCGCTTTCAAAAACCTGTCTTAACTGTGCTACCGCAAATGCCAGAATTTCTGCGGCATTTTCTTCCAGTTTTTTTTGTAGCGTAATTGTTTTTGTTTGTATAATACTGCCGTTATTTACTGCCAGATAATTTACATAAGCCGTATCGCCTTCTTCCAATATAGTAAATACATCTACAGTGCCTGTGTTCGTATTAACTACAGTTGATTTTGATTCGTATAATTTTAAATGTTCTATTTTATGCTGGTAAATAGCTGCTTTTTCGAACTGCATATTTAAAGCATGTTCCTTTATTTTATTTTTATAATTATTTATAACAGGGTTTAAATTTCCCTTTAACAAGTCTTTTAATTGTGCAATTCCTTCCGTGTAATCTTCTATTGTTTGAAATGCTTCACATGGACCTTTGCAATTGCCCAAATGATATTCAAGGCAGACTTTAAATTTCCCTTTCGCAATATTGGCGGGTGTTAAATTTAACTTGCAGGTACGCAGTTGTATATTTTGTTTTATAAAATTCAACAAGTCTCTTACTTTACCGACAGATGTAAAAGGGCCAAGGTATTGTGAACCGTCTTTTATTTTTCTTCTTGTTAAAAATACCCTTGGGAAGGCTTCGTTTTTTACAACAATATAAGGATAGGTTTTGTCGTCTTTTAAATTAATATTAAAGAGAGGCTGGTGTTCTTTAATTAAAGAATTTTCCAGTAAAAATGCATCCTGATCAGTGTTTACAATAGTAAATTCTATTTTGGAGATGCGGTTTACAAGCTCAGCAGTTTTATAGCTGGTCTTCATTTTATTAAAATAGCTGCTTACTCTTTTGCGAAGGTGTTTTGCTTTACCTACATAAATTAATTCACTTGCGGCATTGTAATATTTGTAAATACCGGGCTGTGTAGGTATGGTAGATGATATGATTGAAAATTCTTTTTGTGTCATTTTTCTTCGTAACTCCAGAATATTTTTTCTTCTTTTATGATAGCTGCATTTTTAATCGTAATTATTTTGCACCATTTGCCGCTTTGCCATGTCAGTAAAAGTTCTGTATCAGTATCAGTTTTTTTTGTCAGATAAATCCGTTTTACTTTATTTGTTTCAGGGTCTACATATACATCCCAATGTTTAAATGCAAAGTTGTTTTCCTGTCCATTTGTGGGATCATAAGTAAAAGTAAATGCATTTAATGTCTGGTCTAAAAACTTTTTCTCGGTAAAAATATTTTTTAAATTTGCTGTATCAATTATCGGGGATAGAAATGCAGCAAAAGTAGTTTCGAATTCTGCTTCTTTTACATATACAGAATCCATTTTATTATTTATAATTGTTTTTTTTATAGGAGTGATGCCACCCGTTTTTATTCCAAATATTTCTCCTTTTAAATAAGATGTTACCGGAAAAAAATTTGAAGCATTATCTCCGATAATTACCTGTGGGTTGTTGGAGGTATTGGTAACAATAGGCGATCTTTTATTGTTATTACAGGCTGAAAGAAATAATAATGAACCTAATAAAAAACGATTAAGCATTATTTAAAATTAAGTCATCTAATTAAATCAATAAAATAATATAATTAAAGCGAATCATAATTTTTGAGAAACCATAGATGACCCGGCAACTTTGTGCTGTTAAAAAGTAGT
>JAYVVD010000134.1:0-6879 GCA_043787295.1 Ferruginibacter sp.
AAAGCTGATATAAAAGAAGCTGTAGCAACTTATACCAGTCGTGCGGCAGAAAAACTACGTCGTCAAAAAAGTGCTGCAACTATTATCAGTGTTTTTGTAGTAACAAAAGAACCATCGAACAACGGACATTTCAGGCACGGAAATACACTAAGTCATTACGCTGTAATGCCTGTGGCAACAAGTGCTACCAACGAACTTATAAAATTTGCTACCGGCCTTGTAGATAAAATTTTTGATAAAACTAAGCAATACAAAAAAGCCGGGGTAATCCTAAGTGGGTTTGTGCCGGACGATACCATTCAGTCAAATCTTTTTGTAGAAGAAAAAAATAATGGCAAACGCATGCTAATGGAAATTATTGACAATATAAATTTTTCTATGAGAGATGATGTTATAAAATTTGCGGCAAGTGGCACCAAAAGAGATTGGAAAATGCGGGTAGAAATGCGCAGCCCACGCTATAGTACACGGTGGGAAGAGATGTATGAAGTGCGTTAAAGCAAATTTTTTGAGGGCTGTGAAATATAAAAATTTGCTGAACATTTGTTCGGGCTATTCGTTGCAATCTTTTTGTGCCACCAAGCGGAATACGAGAAGGATTTCCACTTCTATCCCCTCCACCTTTGCACTATAAATCTTTTTTCAACTTATATTGAAGTTATTAAAATATAGCGCAGTTAATTGAAGCATATAAAATAATTACTCTTTAAATAAACCTTTTTGATTAGCAACAAAAACAGGTTTCTCTAACTTCAATCTGCACACAGCATTTAGTTTATCTGCAAGGTAAACAGTAAGCTCAGGCGATTTTGCTTCGTCGTGCATGTGCATAAAAAAGTAAAGTTCTTTTAGGCCATTATCCAACCAGTACTTTATTCTTTCCACCCATTCATCTATTCTTGTATAATCGGTTTTGTGCAAACTGTTTCCTACATAACGTATAAAAGTTTTGGGCATGGTGAGGTGCATATGAGCACAATCTCTTCTGCCCGCAGTATCAGTAATTACTGCACCCATTTTTAATTTTTTTAATGCAGTAAAATATTCTTCGCAAATGGCTTTATCGCTATACCATTCGGGATGTCTTACTTCTACAAAAAACGAAAGGTCTTTTGGTAAAGATTTTAAATAAGTAAATAACTCATCTTTTCTTTTTGGGGAAAATGATTCACTTACCTGAATAAAAATTGGGCCGAGATGATCTTTAAATGCGGAGATACCTTTTAAAAACTCATCAGTAATAAATTCCTTACCACTAAGCTTTCCAAAATGAGTAACACCTTTGTACATTTTAGGGCAAAACTTAAATTCTTTTTTTTCTGCTTTATCGCTCCACTTTTGTATCATTTCTTCCCCATAAATCTTATAGTGTGTAGCGTTTAATTCAATGCTGTTATAATGTTTAACATACTCCGCCAAAAAATCTTTTTCTTTTGTTTTGAGTGGATAAATTTTGCCAACCCATTCTGGTCTGCCCCACTTTGCACAACCCATATATACTTTAGGATGAGCAACAGCTTTGCCTTTTAAAATTGTTTTGTTAAATGCAGGTTCTTCCTTTAAGGAAAAATCAATTTTATTAAGTTCATTTTCAGGGACTCTTCCAAATTCCATAATAAAAAATTTAAGACCTTTTTAATAACTTTTCATAGCCAGCAATATTCATCATGACCAATAACATACCATAAAATATATCTTCAACAGGTATTGTATAAATACGCACTGCAAGGTTTTGTGCATTGTTGTAAGTAATTACCGGTATAGCTGTAAGAAATCCGTTTACGATTAAAAATGGAATAAGAATAATTAAATAGGCAATAACAAAAGCCTTACTGTTAAACCCGGCAAAGTATTTTCTGAAAATAAAAAAGATAAAAATAAAGCCGGATAGAAAAATAGAGGTATAAAAAGTATAGTAAAGATGATGCGTAAATATTGCAATAACTAAAAGTAATAATGCTAAAACAAATAAAATATTATCACTAATTTTTGTGGTTTTTAGTGCAGGAAAATAAGAGCGAATACATTCATAAATAAAGGTGCAGCAATAGGGAACGATAAAGAAGAAAAGTACCTCTTCCAGCGGCAAATTGTAAACAAAAGTTTTAGCTACAACATACTGCTCATTAAAAAACCAAACTTGTACTTTGGTAAATATTATATCCCAAATAATATAAAACAGCGCAGGTAAAAGCATTGCTATGAAAGCAGCTTTCCATTTTTTATAGAACGCTACTTTTATATCAAAGCTTAATGCAAACGGCCCTGCTAGTGAACATGCAAGTATGAAATAATAAGTATAGTGGGTATTCAATGGTAAAATTATTTGTAAATATAAGATGAAATAAATTTTTATAAATAATTTAGAGGCGATTTATACGCATGATTTAAATAGATACGTATATTTATGTTATGAAAGCAAGACTGAATATTACAATAGAAGAAAACATATTATCCGAAGTGAAGCTGTATGCTACAAAACAAAACACCAGTGTGTCGGAGTTGGTTGAGGATTATTTTACTACGCTAACAAAAACGCCTAAGAAAAAAAACATCATTCAAATGATTGAGAGTATGAAACCAGCGGCTTTTGAAGAAAGTGCAGATTTAAAAGAACTTTTTTATAAAGAACAATCAGGTAAATATGGCTTTTAAAATATTTATAGATGCCAATATTCTACTTGATTTTACACTTCAACGCACACACTATGACGAAGCCAAAAAACTAGTAGAGATGATAATAAATGACGAATTACAAGCTTACATAAGTCCGGCGATTGTTCATATTGTTGGGTATTGGCTTACAAAAGCTTATGGCGCAAAAAAAGCAAAAGAAATTTTACTGACGTTGTTAACAGACATAAAAGTGATTGATATTTCTCATGGTACTACAGTCAACGCTTTGCACTCAAAAATAAATGATATTGAAGATGCGCTGCAGTATTATTGTGCCTTGCATCATAAACTAGATTACTTTGTAACAAGAGACAGACAATTAAAAAAGGAAGCGGTTCCTGCTTTACCCATTTACGGGTTAAGTGAATTTTTGAAAATGCGTTTGTAATTCGTGAGACGCTGCGTGAGGGATTGCAGCAATGTACCCCGCAGTATTTGCGTTAGCAAATACGAGGAGTATATGCGGAAAGCCCGACGCCCCCTCGACAGGGCGCACGCCCAAATAATTATTAAAATACTTTTCTTGCTTTATCTGCTTTTACTTTTTCCCAATACTTTTTGGCTACGTACAACATTCCAAAACTTTCGCCATGCTCTTTGCCCATGTGCTTGTGGTGCATTTTGTGTGCCCAACGAATTGTTCGAACATATACATTGCTGCTGCGGGTAAACCATTTAAAACGCTGGTGAATTATTACATCGTGTACTAAAAAATAAGTAAATCCGTACATGGCAATTCCAAAACCAATGGAAGCAGCAATATAATTTTGGTTTTGTAAACCAAGCATAATGCACAACCAACTTGGTATAGCGAAAATTAAAAAAAAGGCATCATTCTTTTCGAAAAGTGCACCATGTGGCTGGTGATGATCTTCGTGCAGAAACCATAAAAACCCATGCATCACAAAACGGTGTGTTGCCCAAGTTATACCTTCCATTAAAAAAAAGGTAGTAAATGTAATTGATAAATATATAATCAGGTTCATAAAAAAGTTCTAATCAGCATAAAAAACATCAGCATAATCATAAGTAAATTTACCGCAAAAATATTTTTCTTTTCAAATTTTAATACAGTGAAAATACTCATTAATCCTATGCTGATAATGAACCAGCACAGGTAATTGTAACTCGGGATTTTCCCATCTCCCAGCCATTGCCAGTATCCGAGTTTAATGGCTGCGGGCTCCATTACCCAATCAAAAAAAACAGCTAACATAGCACCATCAGATATAATAGAAAAAAAACGAACAGCGGGCGAAGGCACTCCCGTCATAGTTTCCAGCTTTGCAGAAATTTTTTCTAAAAACCGATGCACCGTAATACCGCTGCAATAAATGATGATGAACCAGTTGATACCAATTATAATCGGAACGTTCTTAAAATAAAAACCAAGTGTTTTGCCATAAGCATATTCACCAAACAAATAACCCGTTGAAGTTCCAATAATTTCTATTGCAATACCTGTTATAAAACAAACAGAAATAAAGAGAACAAAAGGTCCATTAATTTTTTGTTGAGTATAAAGCAATAATACACACATCAACAAAAGATTGAATGGGGTTGCTGCTGTAAAAAATGCTGCATTAAAAAACATTCCCACAAAACCAAGCACATGAAAAAAAATTGCCAGTGCTGTTGCTATCTGCGTTCTGCTTTTAAGCATGTACTTTTCTGTCATTTTTACTATCATGCTTTACAAGATCACTTACAATTTTTGCACTTTTTAAACATAACGGAATACCACCACCAGGGTGCACACTACCACCGCAATAATACAAGTTTTTAATATGTTTTGAAAAGTTTGGGTGACGCAGAAAAGCTGCCGTTTTAGAATTGGAACTTGTGCCATACAATGAACCCAAATAAGAACCTGTGTTGGCTTCAATAGACTGTGGGTGCAAAAATGTTTCGTTCACAATATGATCCGCAATGTTTGTTTTTAAAATACGGCTTAATTTTGCAATAATATATTCTTTTGCAATGGTTTTTACCGCTTCAACATCGTAATTGTTTGTTGCGGGTACATTTATCATTACAAACCAGTTTTCGCAGCCTGCGGGCGCCTGCGCTTTTTCAATTTTGCTTGTAACGTTTATATAAACTGTGGGATCGTTATATAATTTTTTACTTTTAAAAATATGATCAAACTCTGCTGAATAATTTTCGCTAAAAAAGATATTGTGGAGTTCCAGTTGTGAAAAAGAAGTGTTGATGCCCCAATAAAAAGCTAACGCACTGCTACTCCTTTCCTGTTTTAAAACATCTTTAGCTTTTATATTATTACTGAGTAAATTCTTGTAGGTAAAATATACGTCGCTGTTACTTACAACAACATCAGCCATAATATTTTCATTGTTTACTACAATGCCGGTGACAATATTATCGGGACAAATTATTTTTTGCACAGCTACATCAAAGTGAAATTGAACTCCTTTTTTAAGCGCAAGTTTGTATAATGCACTGGTAATATTTATCATTCCGCCATTTGGATAATAAGCGCCCTCTGTTTGCTCTAAATGTGGAATAAGGCTTAACATAGCAGGTGCTTTGTAAGGATTGCTGCCATTGTATGTTGCAAAACGATTAAAAATCTGCTGCGTTTCTTTTGCTTTAAAACTTGTGTTGTATTGGCTTAAAGACTTAAAAATGTAAGGAAACTTAATTGAGCCAAGTGCTCTTAAAGACCGGGGATTAAACCAGGTACTTTTTTTATGGAGTGAATAATTTAAAAAAATATTTGCAACATTACTATACAGTTTTTCTGATCTGTTTAAATAATTAGTGATGTTTTCTTTTGGCTCACCGGCTTTTTCCTGCATTTCGTTTGCAAACAAATCTTTGTTGCTGTATGCATTTATTTCTTTGCCGTTTTCAAAGAAATATTTGCAGGCGATATCTATTTTATGATAAGATAAATAATTTTCAATTGGCTCGTTTGCAAGTGCAAATAATTCCTCTATATTTTGAGGCTGCGTAAATAAGGAAGGACCTGCATCAAAATGATAACCATCGATTTTAAAAGCAGATAATTTACCGCCGGGGTAACTGTTTTTTTCAAATACAGTTACAGCAAAGCCCTGTACCGCAAGCCGGATGGCTGTGCCCAATCCGGCTATGCCACTACCTATAATTACTGCTTTTTTACTTTGCATAACATTAAAGTGAGTTAAACGAACTGCGTAAGCCCGCTTTCACCAAAATTACAGCTTTAAAAGTATTGCTGATGCGTACACGGTTTTGCAATAATAATTCAGGCTGTGCACTTTGTATTTTTCTAAAAAGAGTGCGATAATATTTGTAAGCAACATACACCCCAAATCTCGCTTTTACGGGAAGCATTAAAATTCCTTCGTAAGCATTTTTAAGATCTAATGCAATATCTTTTTCAATTATTTTTTTATCTACTTCTGTAAATTTTTTAAAATTTACACCAGGAAAATAGGTTCTGTTTAATTGCTCGTGATCTGCTTTCAAATCTCTTAAAAAATTTATTTTTTGAAACGCCGCACCAAGAGATTGAGCCGCAGGTTTTAATTTTACATACTCTTCTATATTACCATTACAAAAAACATATAGACACATTAAACCAACCACTTCTGCACTTCCATAAATGTAAGTTGAGTAACATTCAGCGTCGTATTCCTTCTCACTCAAATCCATTTCCATACTATTAAAAAAAGCTTCAATTAAAGTATGGTCAATCTTATATTTATTTACAGTAAGTTGAAAGCTATGCAAAATGGGGTTTAAACTGATTCCTCTTTCAATAGCCTCAAACGTTTCCTTTTTAAATTGTGCCAATAAAGATTGTTTATCAAACTCATGAAATGTATCTACAATTTCATCTGCAAAACGTACAAATCCATAAATGTCATATACAGGCATACGCAAGTCTGCATGCAACATACGTATGGCACTGCTAAAAGACGTACTGTAGCCTTCTGTAGTTACTTTGCTGCACTGATGACTTACTTTATGAAATAATGATATCATTTTTATTTCGCATTTTTAAATTGTTTTATTACCTGCTTTGCTGCTACTTCGCCGCTTATTAAACTTGGCGGAACACCTGGACCCGGTACAGTTAACTGACCTGCATAAAAAAGGTTACTTACTTTTTTACTTTTTAAAGATGGTTTTAATATGGCAGTTTGCATCAGCGTATTTGCCAAGCCGTAAGCATTTCCTTTAAATGCGTTATGA
>JAYVVD010000135.1:0-4814 GCA_043787295.1 Ferruginibacter sp.
TGATTGTTTTTTTGCCAAAAAGTATATTTTTGCAGCGTATTAACTAAATATTACAAACATGTCAGACATCGCTACAAGAGTCAAAAAAATTATCGTTGATAAATTAGGTGTAGATGAAGCGGAAGTTACAACCGAAGCTTCCTTCACCAACGACCTAGGCGCCGATAGCTTAGATACCGTAGAGCTTATTATGGAATTTGAAAAAGAATTTAATATTTCTATTCCCGACGAGCAGGCTGAAACTATTACCACTGTTGGTCAGGCGGTTTCTTATTTAGAAGAGAACGCAAAGTAATTTCTTTGCCCGAACGGTATAATACTGGGCGGGCTTTTTAATTTTTCACAGGCAATTTTATGGCTTTAAAACGAGTAGTAGTAACCGGGCTCGGTGCAATAACAGCATTGGGTAAAACTGTTGAAGATTATTGGCAAAATCTTACTGACGGTGTTAGTGGCTGTGCCATGATAGAACAGTTCGACGCTTCAAAATTTAAAACAAAGTTTGCCTGCGAGGTCAAAAACTTTGATCCTACAATATATTTAGACCGCAAAGAAGCCCGCAAAATGGACCGCTTTACACAGTTTGCAATTATTGCTGCTGATGAGGCTGTAAAAGATGCAGGACTTACGCATGAAAATGCAAAAGCCGATAGGGTAGGTGTAATTTTTGGAAGCGGTATTGGTGGAATAATTACGTTTCAGGAAGAAGTACTGAATTTTGGAAGTGGCGATGGCACACCAAGATTCAATCCATTCTTTATACCAAAAATGATATTGGATATTGCCGCAGGGCAAATATCTATGCGTCATGGTTTTCGTGGGCCAAATTTTGCCGTAGTCAGTGCCTGTGCATCCTCTACCAACGCAATTATTGATGCTTTTGATAATATTCGTTTAAACAAAGCTGATGTTATTGTTACCGGTGGTAGCGAAGCTGTTATTTGTGCTGCAGGTGTTGGTGGTTTTAATGCCATGAAGGCCATGAGCGAAAGAAACGACGATCCCACAACTGCGAGCCGCCCGTTTGACAAAGATCGTAATGGTTTTGTTATGGGAGAAGGCGCAGGTATTTTAATTTTAGAAAGTCTGGATCATGCCCTAGCACGTGGTGCAAAAATTTATTGCGAAATAGCAGGCGGGGGCGCTACTGCAGATGCATATCATATTACTGCACCACACCCCGAAGGTTTGGGTGCAAGAAATGTAATGAATGCTGCCCTTGCAGATGCAGGAATGGTTCCGACAGATATTGATTACATTAATGTACACGGTACATCTACACCGCTTGGTGACATTGCCGAAACCAAAGCCATAATGAGTGTTTTTGGTGAACATGCTTACAATTTAAATATAAGTTCTACCAAAAGTATGACTGGGCATTGCCTTGGTGCTGCTGGTGCTTTAGAAGCGCTTGCATGTATACTTGCAGTTACAAAAGATATTATTCCCCCTACAATTAATCATTTTACTGATGATCCCGAACTGGATCCAAAACTTAATTTTACTTTCAACAAAGCACAGCATAGAACTGTAAATGCTGCACTCAGCAATACTTTCGGGTTTGGTGGCCACAATGCGAGTATGATTATTAAAAAGTACAAACCCTAAGATTTTAATTTTAAATAAAGGTTCCCACAAAAAATATATTCTCTTTTTAATCAGGTTTTTTTGTTGTCCAAACAAAGCAACAGCTATGGTCAACATCGTTGTGTCACTCACTTGAACGGCATACCTTTATTTAAATTTTATTGTGCAATTTTAAAAAATTAATTTCTCATCTGCTTAAGACAAATTAATATTTTACTGAAAGAATATCAATTATTAAATATTTATCATTTAAAAATTATCCATTAATTTTAAGTAAACTTTTTCTATCAAAAAAACATTAAAATATTTAAAGGGATTATTTATTGGTGAGCCTGTAACAAAAGATTTTAAAAAGCAATTAAATAATGTAACCGGTTTTAAACCTGGTAATATTCAATTGTATAAAACTGCGCTAAGCCACCGCTCGATGAGAGAGGGTGCAGATGAAAATAATGAGCGCCTGGAGTTTTTAGGCGACGCCGTTTTAAGTTCAATTATTGCTCATTATCTTTTTAGAAAATACCCATACAAAGACGAAGGCTTTTTAACCGAAATGCGCAGCAAAATGGTTAATCGACAAAAGCTTAATGAGATTGCTGTAAAAATGGGTCTGAAAAAAATTACTATTTACAACAAGCTTGACAATGCTTTAAAAACATCGCAGATATTCGGTAACACTTTGGAAGCATTAATTGGTGCGATATTCTTAGACAAAGGCTATAAGAAAACCCAGCTTTGGGTGGAGCAATATATTATACACAACCACATGTTTACAGACGACCTTGAAGCTATAGAGATAAACATAAAAAATAAGCTTTACGGCTGGGCAAACAAAAACGGGAAATTATTGGAGTTTACAATTGTTACAGAATCATTTGAAAGCGGCAGAAGACTATTTACCATTGGTGCCACTATTGATGGTGAAGTAATTGCAGAAGCAAAAGGATTTAATAAAAAAGATGCAAGCCAGTTAGCCGCATTTAAAGCAGTGGAAACTTTGGGTTTGTAAGATGATGAACGATAAACCTGTTATATGAAATTTGGAATATTAGGAAGTGGCAGCTGGGGTACAGCTATAGCAAAAATATTAACTGATAATGATAATACAATCTGGTGGTGGAACAGAAGCGATGCAGCTATAGCACAGTTTAAAATTAAAAGCCACAATCCTCAATACCTTACTGCTGCCCGTTTTGATACAAATAAACTTCATTTAACAACCAATGTTGAAGAAGTTATAACACAATCAGATGTTATCATCATAGCCATTCCATCCGCTTTTACAAGCCAAGTATTATTACCCTTACCTAAAAATATATTTGAAGGCAAAAAAATTATATCAGCAGTAAAAGGAATTTTACCGGAAGAAAATGAGTTGCTGAACGATTTTTTATTAAAAAATTTTAATGTAAAAATGCAGGATTATTTTGCACTGCTCGGTCCTTGCCATGCAGAAGAAGTTGCAGCTGAAAAATTATCGTACTTAACTTTTACAGGAGTAGATGAAGCGGCAACTGCTCAGATAGCAAATTATTTTAAAACTGATTATTTAAACACCGTTACCAACAAAGATATTTATGGTGTGCAGTATGCAGCGGTTTTAAAAAATATTTATGCAGTAGCTGCCGGTATTGCTCATGGGCTTGATTATGGAGATAATTTTTTAAGTGTATTAATTGCAAATAGTGCAGATGAAATGGCCGGGTTTTTACGCAAAGCCGGAATTATAAATGCGGAAGTTGGTTATATGGAGCATGGTAAAAACCGTTCTACAAGCACACATGCAAATTATGCAGCTTCTGTTTATTTAGGCGATTTATTGGTTACCTGTTACTCACTTTTTAGCCGTAACAGAACATTTGGTAACATGATTGGCAAAGGCTATTCAGTTAAAAATGCGCAGTTGGAAATGAGTATGGTAGCGGAAGGTTACAATGCTGCAAAATGTATGTACATCATAAACCAAAAAGTTAAATCAGATATGCCGATTGCAGAAACTGTTTTTAATATTTTGTGGAATGGTATGGATGTAAAAACGGGCTTTAAAAAAATAGAAGAAGTATTGATTTAATTTACCCGATGGAATCAATTTATACAAACAGATCACTTGCAATTCCATCTGCAAAAAACTTCCCTTCTTTTGTTAGTTGTAAATTTTCGTTTTGTAATATCAGTCTGCCGGAAATTATAAATTTTTGAGCTGCCTTAATGAGCTGTCTTTTATATTCTTCACCAAAGTGTTGAACCACATAATTCAAATTAATGCCTTCGATAGTTCTCAAAGCAGTCATTACATATTCGTGTAACCTTTGCACAAGCGTAAGTATTTCTTCTTCATAAGGGATAATATTTTTTTCTAAAGATTGAATGTATAAACTGTTATTTGAAATATTCCAACGTCTTTTATCGAACCCATTAAAAGAATGTGCTGATGGGCCAAAACCAAAGTACGGCTTGCCTTGCCAGTAACTGCTGTTGTGTTTACTTCTGTAACCAGGCTTGCAAAAACTGCTTATTTCATATTGTTCGTACCCTTCCTTTTCCATTATTTTCAGTAAAAGAGAAAACTGGTCTGCCTGTTTATCATTGTCAACTGCAGCAGTTTTTTTTGCATTAATATTTTTGTTTAATAAAGTACCCGGTTCTACAGTAAGTGCATAACAGGAAATATGAGGCACGTTCCTTTTTGCAATTATGTCAAAATTCTTTTTGAGGTCATCATTGGTTTGTAATGGTGAACCATAAATTAAATCAACTGAAAAATTAGTAAATCCAGCCTGATGAATATCGTCTAAACATTTTAATGATTGACTAGCGTTATGCGCTCTGTTCATCCACTTTAATTCTTCTTCGTTGAAAGATTGCAGGCCAACCGATAACCTGTTTATGCCGTTTCTTTTCCAAATTTCTAATGTTGTTTCATTTACATCATCTGGGTTTGATTCCAGTGTTATTTCTACATCTTTATTTATTGAATATTTTTTTTGCAGGGCTTTAAAAATTATTTCCAGCTCATATTTATTTAATAAACTGGGCGTACCTCCACCAAAGTAAATGGTTTCGATGAGTTCATCCTTTATAAAATTATTTTCTATTTTAATTTCTTTTACCAAGGCATTTATCAATACCTCTTTGTTTTTTAAAGAAACAGAAAAGTGAAAATTACAGTAACTACATGCCTGCCTGCAAAATGGAATATGAATATAAATACCCGCCAAAGATTTGTA
>JAYVVD010000136.1:0-3740 GCA_043787295.1 Ferruginibacter sp.
GCATTTTTATTAGAAAATTTTACTTACTACAAAGCTACCGATAGCTATAACTGCCCTTCAGGTGCAATATTACAAGCCTTGGCACATGGCACAATAAAAAAGGCGAAGCCAATGAAACGAGTTGCCGTTTTAAAACTTATCGCTTTTGCTTTGGTAACAAATAATTTTCAGGCATTTTATAATTGAATACTTTAAATGCTTTATCAGCATACGTGCGATGTTTTATTTGGATAATCCCTTAGATATAATTCCGCCGGCTACTTCAATGGTAGTAGCATGTATGGCATCATTTTCAATTATAAATTTCAGTGTATTTATCACTTCATCAGGTTCAATCAATCTGCCAATTGGTATGCCGTTAATTATTGATTGTAAAATTTCCGGTTTGATTGCCTGCAATATGGGAGTAGCAACATAACCCGGCGCTACGGATGCTATGCGGATATTATTTATTTTTCCTGCGTGAAATTCGCCTGCAATAATTTTAGGCCACAATGCCAATGCAGCTTTTGTAGATGCATAATTTAATTGTCCTAATTCGCCGGCTTTGTTTATTGACGAAATAGGAATCAACACTCCCTGCCAATTATTATTTACCATTTCTATTACAGCTTCTCTAAGCGTTAAAAATACACCTGTAAGGTTTACATCTATTACCTGCTGCCACTGCTCTGTAGACATAAATTTTTTAACCTTGCCTGTTTCTTTATCAGGTGTAACAAAAAAACTGTCCCGTATTATTCCTGCACATGCAAGTACTACATTAATTTTTCCAAAGCGTTGCTTTGCAAATTGCATAAATGCTTTTACATCTTCTTCAATGGTAATATTTACCACTTTATAATCTGCTTCTGCATTACCGGAATTAATTTCGGTTGTTATTATTTTAAGCCTTTCTTCATTCATATCTCCCAACAAAACCTTTGCTCCCATCGCAGCCAGCGATCTTGCAGCAGCTTCGCCAATACCGCTTGCGGCGCCTGTAATTACAACGACACTTCCTTCAATCTTCATTTTTAATTATTTAAAAATTCTTTAATAGCTTGTACAATTTGTTTTGCGCCCTCACCATACAACATGGTTTGATGATTGCCCGGCACTTCAACATAACTGCAATTCTTCATCATATTTACCGTATCCAGGGCATTTTCTTTTGGCAATAATGCAGCGCCCATTGTATAAATACCCGGTGCATTAATAAGCAATGATTTTTGTGGAATGTTTTCTAAATATTGCTTCCATGGCTCTGATAGAACACCGTTTACTGCACTTACCATACGTTCGAGTTGCGGAATACAACTCACTGTTTTATCATCATGTACTTTAACATCGGCACGGTAATAGTTCTCCATTTCTTTTTCCCAAAAATCAAGGTACGGAGCAGCTTTTACTTTATCAAGATAAAATTGAAAAGATGGATAAACTTGTCCTAACCTACTTAGCGATGGAGCTAACATTTCCTTTGTATTTTCATGCATTTTTGCACCTGCATCTAATATTAATAGCTTTTCAACTCTTTCCGAATGATGGGTGGCAAGATATAAAGAAAGCAATGCACCAAAAGAATGACCGCCGATTATAACTTTCCCGAAATTCATTTTATCCATAAATCCTACTACATCTTTTGCATGAGCTTCCATTGAATATCCTTCAGGTTGATCACTTTCTCCTCTTCCCCGAAGATCAATGGATATAACATTACAGAAAGTATTTAAACCAGCTGCTATCAATCCATCAAAAGCATGAGCATTGGCAGTTAATCCATGCATTAAAATTATTGTGGGTCCATCACCTTTATATTCCAGGTAATGTATTTTGATATTATTTGTTTTAATAAAATGGCTCATAAGTTTTGATTAATATAATTCTCTCTAAGCTCTCTTTTTAAAATTTTCCCGGCTACATTTCTAGGTAAGTTATCGATAAAAAAAACGGCTGACACTTTTTGAAATCTTGCTTCCAAATTATCATTGATCCATTTTTGTATTTCGAGAGATGAAACAATATTTTTTTCTTGTACAACAATTGCTGCAATTGGTGTTTCTCCCCAGTCTTTGTGTGGAATACCAAAAACGGTAACGTCCTTCACAGCCGGATGGCGGATGATTATTTCTTCAATATCACCGGGATAAACATTTACGCCACCAGAGATGATCATATCTTTTTTTCTGCCGGTTAAAAATAAAAATCCATCTTCATCTACATACCCAAGGTCGCCAGTGTAAAGCCATCCATCTTTTAACGCTTCCTTTGTCTGTTCAGGTTTTTTGTAATATTCTGTCATTAACAAAGGGCCTTTACCGATAATTTCTCCAATATGTCCAATAGGTAATTCTTTATCCCCAGCATCCACAATTTTCATTTCCATAAATGCAGGAGGAAATCCTACGGAGCCGGTTTTTTTACTGAAATCATTTTTATCAAGCACCGTCATAAAGCCTTCTGTAAGCCCGTACAATTCATAAAAAATTCCGGATAACCGTTTTTCAATTTCTTCTTTATGCTCCTGCAATAAAGGAGCACCAACAGAAAGAACATATTCGAGTGAAGATAAATTTTGTATATTAAAATTATTGTTTTGAAGACAACTTATAATTTGCGAAGGAACTAAAATTGTGTGTGTTACCTTTTCTTTTTGTATTGTTTCAATGACCATTTCCGAATCAAAATGATCGTGCAAAATATATGTGCAGCCTAAAAACATGGTGGGCATCAATGTTAAAAACGCTCCATTGAAAATGATACCCCCGGAATGTAATACAACACTTTCGGGGGTAATGCGAAAAGCATTTGAAAATAAGGAACCATACAATGCCCTAACAGCATGGCTGATAACAATACCTTTTGGTAAACCTGTTGTGCCGCTGCTGTAGATAATATTGTACGGGTCTTCTCCTAATAATTCTTCTGTGGTAATAACTGTTTCAGAAAATTCTGCTTTCTTTTCATGGTAAGATGTAAAGTCTTTTGATGGAGTTGGATCAATTACCCAACAGAAATTGACATCCCGTTTAAAATCATCAGGAATACTTTCAGAATATTCTAAAGTAGTAATGAGTAATTTGGTATCTGAATTTTTAAGTAAACTTTTTAATCCTTCTCCACGCATCAGAGGGCTTACCGGAACACACACTGCACCCATAGCAGCGCAGGCCCAATAGGTTTCGTAAATTTCTTTACTGTTAGATAATATAGTAGCTACCTTATCTCCTTTTGTTATTCCGTTCGCCAAAAATGCATTGACTAATTGGGTAACTTCTTTATGCAACTCTGAGTAAGTCAACTTAGCATCTCCACAAATAAATGCAATATGGTTTGCTCTGTAAGTTGCATGCCTTTTAAGCCAATGCTGTATGGTTAAATATTGCAGAGACATGTTGTACAAATTAAAAGGAATGATACCTTGATGATACCACTCCTATGAAAATTTACTTAGATTTATTTGGAATAAATGCTTTCAATTCCAGTGAAAATAATCTACCTATTGATGGCGAACCAACAAACTCCCTTTGTGTTGTATTAAAAAGATTTGAAACACCGGCACCAAGGGTAAGCATTTTGTTTAGCTTATATCCTGCGTCAATATCAAGAGTTGTAAAACCACCTAAAGCACCGTGATCGAAATTTTTTACAATAAAACGTGGAGCACCTGTAGTAGGATTTATTCCATTATACACAGAACCTCTTTTCCCTTCTCCTGCGGCTGTTCCTATCTGGCTGCCGCTATAAAAATCATATTT
>JAYVVD010000137.1:0-2998 GCA_043787295.1 Ferruginibacter sp.
AGCGTGCAGCCTAATGGTGTAAATGCTATAACCGGCAGCACTACCACTAAACTTTGGCTCGAAACATCACAACCTGCACAGTATGTAAAACGCCATTATGAAATAACACCTGTTGCAAACGCTTCTACCTCTACCGGTAGATTAACGCTTTATTTTAAACAACAGGAGTTTACTGATTTTAATGCAGTAAATGCTTTAAAACTTCCCACTGGCCCCAGTGACGCTGTGGGAATTGCAAATCTACTTATTGAAAAACGCCCCGGCACCAGCAGTAACGGTACAGGTTTGCCTGGTACATATACAGGTACTGCAACGACCATTAACCCTGCAGATGCTGATATAGTTTGGAATAACGCAGTAAGCAGGTGGGAGGTTACATTTGATGTAACGGGCTTTAGCGGTTTTTTTGTAAAAACGGCAATAGGAACTCTACCCGTTAATTGGCTAAATGTAAGTGGTATTCTAAATTCTAATAAACTGGCAGTACTCAATTTTAAGGTAATTGAAACAAATGTTGCTAGATACGAAATAGAAAAAAGTAATAACGGTACTGCTTTTACAATCGTATCTATTATAAATAGCAAAGGCAACGGAGAAAATAGTTATCAATTTACCGAAGCCACCATGTTGGATGGAATTAAATATTATCGCATAAAACAGGTAGATAATGATGGGAGATTTAGCTATTCATCCATCATTAAGTTATCCGCTAATGCAAATAAAGCAATCAGTATTTACCCCAACCCTGTCAAAGACATGGTAACAGTTACCGGTGCAACGGTTGGATCAAAAGTTTACTTAATAGATGGGCTGGGTAAAGTGTTGCAACATATTATTGTAAGCCAATCTTCATTTACTTTAAATATCAGTAATTTCAGCAGCGGTGTGTACTTATTAAAAACAGATGATGGGGTTACACAGAAAATAATTAAACAATAAAAAATGTTTTTTTGATTTAGTCTGATTTTTGAATGTATTGTAGAAAAATTAATTAAAAAAGCTGCAAAATTGCAGCTTTTGAATAATGTTTAGTTATAAAACTACATTTTCATTTTCGCCATCTTCCCATCCATATAACATTTATCTCCGTTTTTCATCATCATAGTTTTACCATTTTTCATTTTACAGGTTCCATCTTTCATACAAACAGTTCCATCCTTCATTGTCATATCTTGGTCCATCTCCATCATTTTACCATCTTTCATCATCATCATAGTTCCATCCTTCATCATAACGCAATCCTTCATGGAATGTTGCATATGATGCTTTGAATGTTTTTTCATTTTAGTTTGTGCAGTTGCGGTAGTGTTTACCACAAAAAAAGCAAAAAGAATAATAATGTATTTCATAAAAAAAGTTTTAATCGGCAATATTTTGTGCCGCATGATAAATATTATATTTGAACAACTCACAAATACAGCAATAATATAACCAAAAATTTAAAGAGGGTAAATTACCCTATTTTTACTATTAGCCAAGTATTAGCCTTGCAAGTAATTATGTAAGAATGAAAGACTTGTGTGTTTGTGACTTAGCAGATATTCTACAAATAACCATTCCCGCAATATCACAACATATGAGAAAATTAAAAGACGGCAATGCTTTACAAACCCGTAGAAGTGGTCAAACTATTTTCTATTCTTTAAAAAAATAACATCTGGAAATTATCAAGGCGCTATTTGAGCAGATAACTATTGCAAATCATAAAAGCAAAGAAGTTAAACAAAAGTTTTTAGTTGTATTGCAATAAAAAAGGTCACAATTATTGCGACCTTTCTGTTGGTTTTTCAGGGAAATCTAATCGTGTTCTTCTTTAACAAAGCCTCCTGAGGCGCTGAAGGTCGTCTCCCATTTTACAGATCCTCTGAGAAAATGTGCTTTCCATGTACCGTCATTTCTCAGGTTCCATTCGTATACATTATCATTTGGGTTACGTGCTCTAAATGCATTGAGTACTACAGCGGGTACTGTTGCATTAATACAAGAAATACTGTGATTTTTTTGAGTGCCGTAGTTATCAAAACTACACTCATGTCTTTGGTTTTGATGATTAAATTCTACTTCAAAATGATCAGTGCTTTTATGCCATTCAACTTCTGTTGCGCCGGAGAAACTATTGTTGAAACTTGTTACTACGGGCGCAGGTACCGCACTCAATGGTACTACAGTAATAGTTTGAGAAGTAGGATCAGCAGGATATGTATCTTTTTTACATGATGTAAATACAACAGATCCTAAAAGCGCTGTAAATACTAATATTTTGTTCAGTTTCATAATGGTGATTTTTTAAATGAATAATAACTTATACAATTATTAGTATCCGCCAAAGTAGATAATGTAACTGCTGAAACAATTATTTAAAAAAATGATTTTGGATTTAATAACTTTTCAAAGACCCACGGCAATATTTGAGTTTCTTTATTACTTATAGTTATTTTTATAAACAGTAGGGTAAAAAAGAATCAAATGATGGTTACAAATTTTGTTTTATTATGTACTATAAATAGTAAGTTTAAATGAAAATGATTAAAAATTACAGTGATGAAGAATTACTGCGATTAATTCAAGACGTAACAACTATTGATAATGCCATTAAATTTTTTTACAGACAATATTTTAATCTGCTGAGTATTTTTATACAGCAAAATAGTGGCAGCAGGCAAGATGCTGAAGACACTTTTCAGGAAACAATCATTGCATTTATTGAATTGGTTCAGCAAAAAAAGTTTAGAGGAGATGCCAGCATAAAAACCATGTTATTCGCTATAAATAAAAATACTTGGCTTAATGAATTGAAAAGAAGAAACAGAGCGGAACTGAGGGAAGAAAAATTTGAAATAGCAAGTGAGCATATTGATGCGGGTATTGAAACTTATATTTCAGAAAGGGAAGCCCGAAAACAGGTTTTCGACATTATGGATAAAATTGGTGAGGGATGTAAAAAAATTCTATTGGCCTATTATTATGAAAATCGTTCTATGAAAGAAATAGCAACAAT
>JAYVVD010000138.1:0-2640 GCA_043787295.1 Ferruginibacter sp.
GTTAAATGTTTATTGCCATACTTAGCTCGGTCAGGCAAAGGCAGGCGTTTTTTGGATCAGTTTTTTGGAACACCAGTATTCTCCGTCCTTACTTAAATATGCTTCGGCATTGTCGCCACCAAAAGTTATCTGGCGCACATTTGCATAATGGTTTTCACCAGGGAAGTAAACAGTGTCGCCATAAGGTTGTGCTTGTAGGTTGTTTTTAATTTAAAAGAACCCAGCAAAATCACCATTGCCAATACTGCTACACAAAATAAATATTTATTTTTTTTAAGACTATGTTATAAAGTTAAGAAACTCTGTATCGGGCATTGTCAAAGATTTGTAAACTAACCATCGTTTATGCTTTATTTTTGCGCAACAAATTATTTTTAATGAAGCATCATTTCATATTATTTTTTACACTTGTATTATTTTCCTGCAACAACAATAAAAAACAGCAGCAAGAAAATATTAATTCCGTTACAGCATCCAAAGAAGAAGTTTTGAAAGAGGCCATAAAAAAATATCCCGATTCCTTAATACTTTTACAAAACCTGTCTGCTTATTATTTTGATTTGCAAAATTATGATGCTGCTATGACCACGATAAATAAGGCCATTATTAAGGACACAGACAACGCCGAATTAAGAGATAATCAATCAACAATTTTTGCACAAAAAGGCGATACAGCAAATGCTATTAAAAGCCTTGAAAAAGCGGTTGATAAACTTGCAGCACCTCAATACATTATCAGTCTTGGCGCATTGTATGCACAGTGCAAAAATCCTCAGGCCCTTGCCATGGCTGATGCATTGCTTTTTGCAAACAAAGCCGGTGCACAAAAAGAAGCGTATTTTATTAAAGGGTTATACTATAGTTATAACAACGAAAAAGAAAAAGCTATTCCTTTTTTTGATAAATGCATCAGCATAAATTATACTTTTATAGATGCCTATTTAGAAAAAGGAATTGCCTTATACGATCTAAAAAAATACAGTGAAGCCGCTACCGTTTTGCAGAAGGCAGTAACTATTCAAAACAATTATGACAAAGGTTATTATTACCTTGGTCGCTGTTTTGAAAAACTAAACAATAAAGTAGATGCCATACAAGCTTACCAAATGGCGCTTACCTACGACCCTAATTACGAAGAAGCACAGAATGCACTTGCAAGGTTGCAATAATAAATGTGGCGGACAACGGACGACGGACAACAGACGAGGGATTAAAGATATCTGACAACTAACGACAGGCAACTTATAACTTATAACTGATAACTATCAAATCATAATTCATAACTTACAACCCCAAATGCCACTCATAGCCCCTTCCCTACTCTCTGCAAATTTTTTACAGCTTCAGCAAGATTGTGATATGCTCAACAACAGTGCTGCAGATTGGTTTCACATTGATATTATGGATGGAACATTTGTACCCAATATCAGCTTTGGTCCGATGGTTACAAAATTTATAACAGGCACCACAAAAAAATATTGCGATGTCCATTTAATGATCGAGCATCCTGAAAATTATGCCGAAGCATTTAGAGATGCCGGTGCAAATAACCTTACTGTACATATAGAAGCCTGCCCACATTTGCACCGCAACATTCAGCAAATAAAAAACTTAAACATGCATGCAGGCGTGGCTATAAATCCACATACACCGGTAAGTGCATTACAGGATATTTTAGCGGATATAGATGTTGTTTGTATGATGAGTGTAAACCCCGGTTTTGGTGGTCAGTCATTCATACCTCACACACTTGAAAAAATAAAACAACTTCGAAAAATGATAGATGAGCAAAAATTGTCTGTTAAAATAGAAGTAGATGGCGGCGTTACTTTACAAAATGCCAAAAGCATTGTAGATGCAGGCGCACACGTACTTGTAGCAGGCAATACTGTGTTTAAAGCAATAGATAAAGTAGGAATGATTGGTGCATTAAAAGGGATTATGTAAAAGATTTTGTGCAGTGAGCTTTAAAAACATTTTAAAGGAAAATAGACAGCAACTTACATGTAGATTTAGTGCTGCGATGGCAAGTCCTTCTTCAAAAAAATTAGATAACACTTTTAAAAAGATGAATGCAATGAATAGGTAGCATGAAAAAGGCTTCCAATAAATGGAAGCCTTTTTTAATATATTAATTGTAAATCATTTTGCAGTATCTTTCTTGGGCATTTTATCAGCAGCATGCATATCTTTTTTATCCCCCATAGGCATAGAAGCATTTCCTTTCATCATCATCATCACATCAGGCATGCCCATAAAAGCCCAGTGCTCCTGTGCTTTCTTGTCTTTTAGTTTTACAACATCTACACTCCTTGTGTCCATCTTAGTGCTTGGCGGAAAACCCATGCCGGGGTTGGCAGTTGTAGTGCCTTTCATTTCAACAAGCGTATACAAATAATCTCCATCAACCGCTTGTGAAACAATGTTCATTTTCATACCGGGCTCAAAACTACTGTGCATTTGTGTAAGCATGGCAGTAATCTTATCAGCACCTACAACATCTTCTCCGGTAGGGCCTACGTTGTGATCAACAGCATCGGCATTTATCCATTTTTTTATTGTTGCTTCATCTCCATTTTCAATGGCTTTGTAAAAGTTGGTATTGGTTTCTTTAATGGTAACAGATGCATCATCTTTTTT
>JAYVVD010000139.1:0-3330 GCA_043787295.1 Ferruginibacter sp.
TCAGGGAGATTTTGTTATGTTGAAGACCCTGATGGAACTTTGATTGAATTGGTGGAAACGCATAAGATTCCTATTTTTAAAAAACTCGGTTTATATCTCAACCTTAAAAAACGTAATCAGCAAAAACCATTGCCGGATTGGATAATAAATTTATTATCTCTCAGTAAAGTAAGATAGTTTTAAAGCCATTCAGCAGGAATGTCTTTTTCTTCATCTACATCATTTAAAACCGGCATGGTGTGATAAGTAAGACAATCTTGTTTTATATCCATCAAAGTGTGTGTAAACACATTTTCAGTGCTCCAGTTTTTATTTTTAAAAAGTAAAGTATATATTTTTTTCATACCGAGTAAATAATAACCCCCATCTGCAGCAGCACCAATTACAATATCATTTGTTATTAATGCATCAAATGCAGCATTGATTATTTCTTTTGTTAAGCCTGGGCAATCACTCCCTATAATAATGCACTGATGGTAACCTTTAGTAAACAGCAAACTAAAAGCCTCATACATACGATCTCCTAATGTTTCCCCTGATTGTAAATGGCATGAAAACCCTTTCCAAAAGTCATCTTCATCATCTTCTGTTAAAAATGCAAAACTTTGGCAGGTTGCCCCTTTTGCTACAGATCGTGTATGTATTAAAAGTCTTTTATAAATATCAAGCGCCTTCAAATCACCTACTGTTGCGGCTAACCTTGTTTTTACCTTACCTAATACTGGCTTTCGTGCAAAAATTATTAAACCCTTCTTAAGATCTTGTTCCATTAAATGTTTCGTTCTTATTAAGTTTATATTTAAAAATAAAAGTATTCATTTTATATCGTGTATTTGTAACAATACTATAACAATGTTGGGTATTAATTAACAACCATTAACAGCCTTTAAACAGTTTGAACTTTACATTTGCCATCCAATTAAAAAAAGTAGCACTTTAAATTTTATTTTATAGCACAATAGATATACCCTTAATTCGTTTATTTATTTTTAACCCTATTTTAATTATGAAAATATTGAAAGTAAACAAAGTATATCTTTATTTTTTTGCAATCGTTGGTTTTATGTTTCATCTTCCTTTTGCATTTTCCGGTACTAAAGTTTTTTCGTTTAATGCAACTAATGCAAATAAATCGACAACTGCTACACTCAATTCTTCTTCAACTAAAATTTATGACAGTCTTAAATTAAATCTTTCCGGATTATCTCAACAGGCATTTAACTGTGCTATAAAAGGATTTGAATATTTAAAAATAAAGGGTAAAATTGGTAACGATAATATTCTGTCTATTGTTGATTTTTCCCGACCATCATCTCAAAAAAGATTGTTTGTAATTGATTTGAAAAATTTTAAAGTTTTATTCAATACATATGTTGCTCACGGGCAGGGTAGTGGTAAAGTAATGGCAACACAATTTTCCAATGTTCCTGAGAGCTACCAAAGCAGTTTAGGATTTTATACTACTTCCTCAACTTACAATGGCAAAAATGGATATTCTATGCATTTGGAAGGTATGGAAAATGGCATTAATGATAAAGCAGAAGAAAGAGCAATTGTTATGCACGGTGCACGTTATGTAAACGAAAATCTCATCCATGCACGTGGTTTCATTGGCAGAAGTTGGGGTTGCCCTGCAGTGTCAGAAAAACTCAACAAACCAATTATCGATAAAATAAAAAATGGTTCATGTCTGTTTATTTATAGTGAAAATAACAGTTACCTAAAATCATCTAAAATCTTGAACAGTTAAATTTATTAGAAGTTTTATAAAAAAGTTTAATGGAAACATTAAACTTTTTTTTGTTTTTTATTGTCTTAACAAATATTTCCACTTGTATGCTCAGATTTTTTATATTTTGCCTATTTGTTTTATTTTTATCAATATCGAAAGCGCAAACCCCCATTAAAGATACATGCAGTCTCAAAATATTGTCGATGATGATTTATTAAATTTTTTATATAGTATTAAAAAACCTACTAGTTATTTCGCAGTAAAACTTGGTGTAGGTAATAAAGTTTTTAGTGTAAACAACAATTCAATAAATTCATCGCAGACAGAAGTAAATACAACTGCTACTTACACCAAACAATATTTACAGCCTTCTCTTTCTTTAGGTTATAATGCAGGTAATTTTAAAGAAATTAATACGAACCCAGTTCAAATACAGAATCGTATTGTGTATGTAAAATACAGCACAAACAATAATTAAAAAAACTATTCTGTTTCAGCTGTTGTTGAACATGCATTTAATTTTGAAAAAATACTTCATTCAAATGCAAATATTTGTCTTGTGGCTCAATTTCTACTGATGGCTGGGAGCCAACAACTTGCTACAAAACATATCAATAAAAATACGAATTACTTTCAAAAAAAAGCACCCGGTTTAAATCCCTCACAAAAACCGTAAACGAACCTTTTAATTTGCAGTCTTTGGCATTTTCGTTCTATGTAACCTATAGCATTGGTTAGTTTTTTCTATCCCCAAATTTCTATCTCGATTATTATTTACCGAAAACTACAGGTAAAAAATTTACAAATTTTTATTTCATCTCGGCAGGTATCTCTTTCTAACCTCCGCCCTATTTACATAACATCTTAACAAGTTTGTATTTCTTACATTTGTAAAAAATATATAAATGAGTTTGCGTAAAATTTTAAGAGGTACGGGTGTCGCTATTATTACTCCTTTTGCAAAAGATCTTTCTGTAGATTATGCTGCACTAGTCAATGTGATTGATTACAATATAAACAATGGTGTGAATTATATTGTTACGTTGGGAACTACCGGAGAAACACCGGTACTTTCAGTAGATGAGAAAAAAGAAATTATACATTTTACACAAAAACATATTGATGGACGAGTGCCAATGGTAATTGGCATGGGCGGAAATGATACAGCTACTGTAATAAAAGATTTACAAACATATCCTTTATACAAAGCAGTTGCAATTTTAAGTGCGAGTCCATACTACAATAAACCTTCGCAGGAAGGTATATACGAGCATTACAAAGCAATTGCAGCAGCATCTCCTATACCGGTAATTTTATATAATGTACCTGGTCGTACGGGTAGAAATATGACGGCTGCTACAACACTGAGGCTTGCACAAATTGAAAATATTGCCGGCATAAAAGAAGCCAGCAACGATATACAACAGGTAATAGAAATTTTAAAAAATAAGCCTGAAAACTTTGCCGTAATAAGTGGAGATGATGATCTTGTTTTACCTGAACTTGCCTGTGGCATTGATGGTGTAATAAGCGTAGCTGCAAATGCATTTCCAAAACTTTTCACCACAATGGTAAACTATGGGTTGGAATACAATTTT
>JAYVVD010000140.1:0-2850 GCA_043787295.1 Ferruginibacter sp.
TCAATTTATGGTACATGGCCAAAAAGCGGCGAAATAGATATTATGGAAATGATAGGAAAAGATCCAGCAAAAAATTATGGAACACTGCATTTTGGACCTGGCCAAGGAAGTACACAATTAGGAAAAAATATTAGTTTGTCAAACGGAATTTTTTCAGATGAATTTCATGTTTTTCATTGGAGTGGAGTGAAAATGAAATAAAATGGTTGTTGGATGGGAAATTATTCTCTGCCTTCAGCAAAAAAGATTTTGGAGAAATTAATTATCCATTTAATGAAAATTTCTTTTTAATAATCAACATGGCTGTTGGCGGGAATTGGTTAGGCAATCCTGATATAAACAATTATAAAAATCAAAAACTCATTGTAGCCTATGTGGGGTTTTTGAAAAGAAAAATTAGAATTCCTTTATTTATTAATATTTTAATTTAACCAAGAAACAAAATTTCAAATAAAAAAATACAAATGAACAAAAAAATAACCTCAAAATCTCTGATGTTTTTAATAATTGCCCTGGGTATTTTCTCAGGCGTATCTGCACAAATAAAGTTTGATACAACTGCAAAAATAAAAGCACTTGTAAAGCAACTTACAATGGAAGAAAAAGTGAACATGATTCATGCATCTTCTTCTTTTACATCTGGCGGTGTGGCAAGATTAGGAATACCTGAAATAGTAACATCTGATGGGCCGCATGGTGTAAGACCTGAATTTGGGCGTGACTGGAACTTGGATAATAATTCGTTGGACAGCGGAACATATTTACCAACAGGCAATTGTCTGGCTGCTACCTGGAATCCACAACTTGGTTACGCCTTTGGCGCCGTATTAGGAAGCGAAGCAAGGTTTAGAGGAAAAAATATAATTCTCGGTCCCGGCATAAATATTATTCGTTCACCCTTAAACGGTAGAAATTTTGAGTACCAGAGCGAAGATCCTTTTCTTGTTTCTAAAATGGTAGTGGGTTATATAAAAGGCGTGCAGGATCAGGGCGTTTCTGCCTGCGTAAAACACTATGCTGCAAATAATCAGGAATCTCAAAGATTTAAAATAAATGTGCAGATGAGCGAGAGGGCTTTAAGAGAGATTTATTTGCCGGGTTTTAAAGCAGCTGTGGAAGTTGCAAAAGTAAATACTGTAATGGGTTCTTACAACAAATTTCGTGGGCAGTGGGCATCTCAAAATAATTATCTTTTAAATCAGATTTTAAAAAAAGAATGGAATTTTAAAGGATTTGTTATGAGTGATTGGGATGCCGTGCACAACACTGAAGAAGCTTATTGGAACGGCTTAGACCTTGAAATGGGAACCGATCTTCGCATGTTACCAAACCCTGATTATAACAAGTTTTATTATGGCGATAAATTGCTGGCATTAATAAAAGCAGGTAAACTTTCTGAACATATTTTAAATGATAAAGTAAGCAGAATATTGTATGTGATGTTTAAAACCGGAATGATAGATGGCAAATTGAAGAAAGGTGATTATAATACAAAAGCTCATCAACAAACAGCATTATCAATAGCAGAGGAGGGTATTGTTTTATTAAAAAATGAAAATAATATTTTGCCTATTGATAAAAATAATATTAAAAGCATTGCAGTAATTGGTTTTAATGCTGCAAGAAAACAATCGATGGGTGGTGGCAGTTCACAGGTAAGAGCTTTCTATGAAGTAACGCCATTAGAGGGTATAAAAAATATTGCCGGCAATAAAATTAAAATTGAATATGCACAAGGATATGAAATTAAAAGAGGAGGTGGAGCAAACCAACAAATGATTGATGAAGCGGTGGTGCTTGCAAAGAAAAGTGACATAGTTATTTATGTCGGTGGAAGTACACACGGTTACAGATATGATGTGTGGGGAGATAATGCATACGATGCAGAAGCTGTTGACAAACCGAATATGGACATGCCTTTTGGTCAAGATGAATTGCTTGAACAAATACTAAAAGCAAATCCAAAAACAGTTGTGGCTTTAATAGGCGGAGGTGCAATCGATATGACAAAGTGGATAAATAAAACACCTGCTATTTTACAAAATTGGTATGCAGGTATGGAAGGTGGAAATGCACTCGCAAAAATTATATTTGGAACGGTTAATCCATCCGGTAAACTGCCGATGACTTTTCCAAAAAAGTTGGAAGATAATCCATCTTATGTGTTGGGGGAATATCCCGGTGATACAGCTAAGAGTTTAATTGTAAATTATCATGATGATATTTATGTAGGCTACCGCTATTATGATACATATAAAGTGAAACCTCAATTCGCATTTGGGCATGGGCTTTCTTATACAAATTTTGAATATAGTAATTTAAAAGTAAGTGCAGTTGGTAAAAATGTAACAGCAACTTTTACAGTTAAAAATACCGGTAAGGTTGCAGGAGCAGAGGTAGCGCAATTATATGTCCACGAACAAAACCCTGCATTGCCAAGGCCCGAAAAAGAATTAAAGGGTTTTGATAAAATCGGGCTTGCTGCGGGCGAACAAAAAACAGTATCCATTAAATTAGATGAAAGTGCTTTTAAATATTTTGATGATGTAAAAAATGAATGGGTTATGGATAAAGCTGCATTTGATATTTTGGTAGGTGGTGCATCTGATGCTGTTAAATTGCATAGCACGATAAATTTATAACGTAAAAGATAACTCGAATTATAAAAGGGCTAAAACAATATAAATGTATTGTTTTAGCCCTTTTCGCTTTATTATCTTTTCAGAAATAAAATTATGGATTGGTTGAAAAAATACTTGCTTCTTTCAACAACATTCTGCGGTTTAATTTTAGCTGGGCAATAATTAATTCCGCAAAATCTTCTGGGTGCATTACTTTTTCTGCATCACC
>JAYVVD010000141.1:0-7440 GCA_043787295.1 Ferruginibacter sp.
TTTTATATAGTTATAAAAGAATATACAGATTTAGCAACTGCAGAAAATAGTTTGAAAAATTATGTACGTTCTGGAAGTCAGGTTATATTGACTACAAAAGATTCTGTTAATTACAAATTACGTATGCCTTTCATGAAACCTCTCTCCGATACATTAATACTGAAAGATTCTCTGTCTAAAATTTTTCACACAAAAACTTATGTGGAAATGCCATAAATTTATTAATCTACTTTTATTTAAAGATGTGCCCGAAATTATAATTTGATTTCCTGCATACCTTAATATTGCGAGTTATGTTAGAAGATGATTTGTAGAAATTATTTTCGTGGCTACTTTTTACCCTTATCTTATTATTTGTTTTAATTACCACAAATGGAATTTATAGATTATTACCAGGTTTTGGGTTTACATAAAAATGCGAGTGCAGAGGAAATAAAAAAAACTTACCGCAAGCTTGCAAAACAATATCATCCAGATGCAAACCCCGATGATGCTACCGCCAAGAAAAAGTTTCAACAGATTAATGAAGCAAACGAAGTTTTAAGCGATCCTGAAAACAGGAAGAAGTTTGATAAATACGGTAAAGACTGGCAACACAGCGAGGCTTTTGAACAGCAGGCAAGGCAGCAACAGCAATATGGGCAACAGTTTGGTAGCTATGAAAATGAAGGGGGGTTTTCAGATTTTTTCTCATCTATGTTTGGTGGAAATAGTTCGAGAAGTTCTGGCCGGCAAAAAGGTCAGGATATTAATGCAACTTTTCAGCTAAACCTTACAGATGTATTTAAAACTCACCAACAAACAATCACAGTAAATGGAAAAAATATAAGAATAACTGTCCCTGCAGGTGTTGAAAACGGACAGGTTATTAAACTGAGGGGTTACGGGCAGCCAGGTGTAGGTGGCGGTCAAACGGGCGACTTATTTCTTACCTTTAAAATAAACAATGATACTTTTTTTAAAAGAGTTGGCAATGATTTGCAGATAACACAGGAAATTGATTTGTATACAGCAGTGCTCGGTGGTGATGTAAACTTGAATACACTTCATGGAAAACTTAAATTAAAAGTAAAACCTGAAACACAAAACGGCACAAAAATTCGGGTTAAAGGAAAAGGTTTTCCAGTTTACAAACAGGATGAAATGTTTGGTGACTTATACGTTACTTACAATGTGAAACTTCCTACAGCTTTAAGTGAAAAACAACTTGAACTTTTTAATGCCTTAAAAAAAATACACGATAATTAAATTTTACATTTATTCTTAAAAGTGAAGCCAAATGCTTCACTTTTTTTATGCCGACTAAAAAGTTTGCCATTTAATAAATAATGTTTTTTAAACAAACGTTTGGTTTTATCAAACAATTGTTTAAATTTGTATTTTAGTTTTAAGTATGGAAGTAAGAGATAAAAAAAAACATATTTTAGAATCGGCTGAAAAACTCTTTGCTGCAAAGGGTTTTGAAGCTTCTACTGTAAGAGATATAGCTGATGAAGCAGGTGTAAACCTTGCCATGATTTCCTATTATTTTGGAAGTAAAGAGAAAATGATGGAAAGTCTTTTTCAGGAAAGAATGATCAATACAAAATTGAAAGTACAGCAACTTTTAAGCAACGAACACATCTCCCCTTTTGGAAAAGTAGAAATAATGCTGGATGAGTATATAAAAAAAGTGATAGAAAATCAATCGTTCTATAAGATATTACTCTGTGAACAGGTAATGAAAAAAAATCTGGAAATAATAAGAATGCTTAGAGAACTTAAAATGGGTTATGCTGCCATGTTTACAGAACTGGTAAAAGATGGTCAAAAGAAAAAAGTTTTCAAAAAAAATATTGATGTTGTATTGGCTCTAAACACTATGACGGGCACAGTAACACAGATCATCATCAACAAAGAATACTACTGTGTTTTTAATAATCTTACAGAATTAACGGAAGAAGAATTAAAGACTTTTCTACACAGCAAACTATACGATCATTTGAAAAATATTTTTAAAACAATTCTTGGCTATGAATCATAAAATAAAAATTACCCTACTTTATATTATGGGATTTGTAATTGTACAATTACCGTTACATGCACAAACTTCACAAAAAATAAATCTTCAAAACGCAATAGATTTAAGTATTAAAAACAGCAATAATTTAAAAATTGCAGATTCAAAAGTTTTACAGGCAAGTGCAGATGTACAAGAAGCAAAAGACAGAAAATTACCTAGTGCATCAGTCTCTGCAAGCTATTTACGGTTGAGCAGTGCAAATGTTGATTTAAAATCTGCGCAAAACAATAGCCGCCAGTCACCAAAAGTAAATCAGGCTGTATATGGTATTGCAAATGTAACCATGCCATTGTATTCAGGCGGACGAATCAGGTACGGAATTGAGTCTGCAGAATATCTTGAAAAAGCTGCTATGCTGAATGTAGAAAATGACAAGGAAGGGGTTGTTTACAATACGATTCAGGCTTACACAAATTTGTATAAATCAGCTAAAACTGTGGATGTAATAAAAGAAAATTTAAATGCGTCTATACAAAGAGATTCGATGTTAGCCAGACTGGAACAAAATGGTATCTTGGCGAGAAATGATTTATTAAAAGCACAGCTTAAAACATCCAATATCGAGTTAACTCTACTTGATGCACAGAATAATTTTAATATAGCAAACATAAATATGGCGCTATTGTTAGGTCTGCCGGAAAATATCTTAATTGAAATTGACAGCAATTTTGTGAATATAATACAGCAGTTAAAACCATTTATTGAAATGGAAAATATGGCACTTCAAAATAGAAAAGATGTTCAAGCAATTGCATTTCAAAAAAAAGCAGCAGCAATTGGTGTAAAAGTTGCAAAGGCAGAAGCATACCCTACTATTGCGCTTACTGGTGGCTATATTGCTGCAGATATTCCTAAATTACTAACTGTTACAAATGCCATAAACATTGGGCTTGGCGTTCAATATAACATTGCATCGTTGTGGAAAAATAATACAAAACTTACCCAAGCAAAAGCTCGAGTAGTTGAATTAAACGCTACTGAAATGTTAATAAATGATGGCATTAAACTTCAATTAAACAAAGATTATCAAAATTATCTTTTTGCAAAAAAAAAGATTAATGTATATGAAAAATCTATTTCGCAGGCCACGGAAAATTATAGAATTACAAAAAATAAATACGATAATAATCTGGTTACAATAACTGATTTACTGGAAGCAGATGTCTCATTACTACAGGCAAAACTTAATGCAAGTGTTGCAAAAGCTGATGCAGCGTTGGCATATAATAAAATTTTATCAACAGCAGGAACTCTTTCTAAATAAAAAGAAATAATATATCATGGCAACAGTTATTACTGAAGAAAAAACAAACGCACCAAAGAAAAAGAATTTTGGCTTTATCATAGTGCTGATACTACTTGTTGGCGGTGGCTTGTGGTTTGGGCTAACAAAATATTTTCATGGGCAAAAGCATGAAGAGACAGACGATGCACAAATAGAGGCAAATATTAGTCCTGTGATTTCAAAAATATCTGGCTATGTAACAGATGTAAAAGTAGAAGATAATCAATACGTAAAAAAAGGTGATACGCTGATAATACTTGACCAGCGTGACTTAAATATCGTGTTGCAGCAGGCTGAAGCAGCACTGGCAACATCCAAAAGTAATTTAAGTGCTGCACAGGCATCAGCAAATGCAGCCAATCAAAATATTAATACCAGTAGGGCAGCTATACAAATTGCTTCTGCACAAATAGAAGTTGCGAGAGTAACAGTAAACCGTACATCACAGGATTTACAGCGCTATGAAAATCTTATTAAGGATCATTCCATAACGCAGCAACAATATGAGCTGGTGTTGGCTGCAAAACAGACTGCTGAAAAACAACTACAGGTTTTAATAGATCAGCGCAACCAGGCTTCGGAACAAACAGGTGTTGTAACTTCTCAAAGCGCAGCAGTATCTCAACAGGGTGGAATTGCAACTTCTATAATTAAGCAAAGAGAAGTAGATGTAGAAAATGCAAAACTAAATCTTTCCTATACAATAATAACGGCAGCTGAAAGTGGCTTAGTAGCTAAAGTTCCTGTACAAAAAGGACAGTTTTTACAGGCTGGTGCTTTATTATTTAGTATTGTTTTAAGTGATGAAAAATGGGTAGTTGCTAATTTTAAAGAAACCCAGTATAACAAGATGCTGGAAGGGCAAAAAGTAACAGTGCATGTTGATGCAATTCCCCATCATGATTTTGATGCAGTTTTGAGTTCATTTTCACCGGCCACAGGATCAAGGTTTGCATTGTTACCGGCAGATAATGCAAGTGGTAATTTTGTAAAAGTTGTGCAGCGTTTACCTGTAAAAATTGATTTTACAAACAAGACTGATACGCTTATAAAAAAATTAAGAGCAGGTATGAATGTAAATGTTGATGTGCATTTAAAATAATTCCAAATCTTTATTTGCCACTTTATTTTATTTTAAAAATAGAATAAAATATAACTGAAAATGAAATCTTCTTCAAACAATATTAGGCTGCAGCCTCCACTCAAAGGAGGTTTGGGAGATCCAAATTCTCTTGTTGAATATGGAGCAAGAAGGGCAATTATAACTATTACAGCAATACTTTGCGCACTTCTTGAAATTGTTGATACTACCATCGTAAACGTTGCCTTAAATGATATGCGTGGCAACCTTGGTGCAACACTTACAGAAGTTGGATGGGTTATTACAGCCTACGCAATTGGTAATGTAATTATTGTACCAATGACGAGCTGGCTATCACAACAGTTTGGTCGAAGAAATTATTTTGCCGCATCTATAATCTTATTTACGTTTTGTTCTTTCCTGTGTGGAAATGCTACAAACATTTGGGAACTGGTGGCTTTTCGTTTTTTACAAGGGCTTGGCGGTGGTGCATTACTGGTAACCTCTCAAACAATTATTACAGAATCTTACCCAATAGAAAAACGGGGAATGGCACAGGCAATTTATGGTCTCGGCGTTATTATTGGACCAACTTTAGGTCCACCTTTAGGTGGTTATATTGTTGAAAATTTTAGCTGGCCCTACATTTTCTACATAAATATTCCCATTGGCGTAATTGCAACTTTATTGACTTTACAATTTATAAAAAGTCCGGTGTATGCGGCAAAAAAATTAATAAATGAAATTGACTGGCTTGGTATTGGGTTACTTGCAATAACTGTTGGCTCTTTGCAATATGTATTAGAGCGTGGGCAGGAAGATGCATGGCTGGAAAGCCCTGTTATAGCAGCATTAATTGTATCAGCCGTACTGGGACTTTTCTTTTTTATATGGAGGGAATTAAGTTACAAAAATCCAATAGTAGACTTGCGGGTTTTAAAAAATGGCAATCTGCGGATAGGAACTGTGATGAGTTTTATAATGGGCTTCGGTTTGTACGGCTCTACGTTTATTATACCATTGTATACGCAGAGTGTATTAGGCTGGACAGCTTACCAGGCAGGTGCTTTACTGATACCCGCAGCAGTTATGACAGCTATTATGATGCCCATGATTGGTAAATTGTTAACCCGGGGAATTAAACCCCAATACCTTGTAGCCGCCGGTATGCTTGTGTTTTTTGTCTACAGTTTTTGGGGATTTAAAATTGTAACACCGGATACAGGAAAAGATGATTTTTTCTGGATGCTTATTGCGAGAGGCGTTGGTTTAGGATTGTTATTTATACCGATAACAGCATTGTCATTGTCGTCGCTAAAAGGCCAGGAAATAGGCCAGGGTGCGGCTTTTACTGGTATGATGAGGCAGTTGGGAGGATCGTTCGGCATTGCAGTAATTACAACTGTTTTAGCAGCAAAGAACATGACACACAGAAATGATTTAATTTCTAAACTTGATATTAATAACTTAAATGTGCAACAACGTATAACGACGATGCAAAAATCTTTTATTGCAAAAGGCCTTACACCAGATGTTGCACTTAAATCAAGTTACAAAGCCCTTGATTACAGCATTACAAAGCAGGCTGCTGTAATGAGCTATATGGATATATTTTTATACCTCGGTATCATGTTTCTTATTTGTTTACCAATTGTTCTTTTTGTAAAACAAACAAAGCGAGCTGAGAAACTGGACTTAAGCAGTGCACATTAAATTTTAAAAACATCATCTCCAAGATTGCGACACCACATCTTCAACAAATACATTATTTTAAAAAATTATTCTGATTGAATAGCTGAGAACTAAACAGACTTATTCCCACCTTCCAAAAAAATTATTCAAAAAATATTAGATACGTTAAAACCATGTGAAGGTTTTATTACGTAGCTGTTAGTGGCTGTAGCCTTATCCACTCCTATCTAAACAACTCGCTTGCCTTAGTACTTGCAGAATTTTCACGTTCATCCTTAAATTAAAAATTATGAGAAGAAAAATTTACGCAGCTATAATGCTGTGTGCGATGGTTGTCAACACGTTTCCAGCTGTGGCATCTAGCCATAGAGAAGCTCCTATGATTGCCGATGATCCATTGGCAGATAACACGGATGTTTATGCTTTTGTGAGCCCCGCTGATCCAAACAAAATTATTTTAATTGCGAATTACATTCCGTTTCAATTGCCGCAAGGTGGTCCAAACTTTGCACATTTTAGCGAAGATGTTCGTTATGAAATTCATGTAGATAACAACATTGCTACCGCAGGCGATGATATTATTTATCGTTTCACTTTTAAAAGAGTGAACGAAGATCCTTCCACTTTTTTTAATATTAGATTAGGTAAAGAAAATTTAAAAACCACTTATACTTTAGAGAGAAGTATGAATGGTGGCAGCTCTTTCACCACCATTGTTACTAACGGAATTGTTCCTCCTCCAAATGTTGGTGCAAGATCAATAAGCTCAGGCGTAGGGTTAGGTGCTTCAAATTATGAAACACTTATGAGCGGAGCTATAAAAACTGCCAGCTCGGGCGAAAAAGTTTTTTGTGGTCCCGTCGATGATCCATTTTTTGTAGACTTAGGTGGCATTTTTGATTTGGGTGATGCTAAACGTGTAGGTCCAACAAGACCTCAGGATGGTTTGAAATGCTTAAATGTATCTACCATTGCACTAGAAGTAGATATCAGCACGTTGCAGAAGGATAGTAAATCAGTTGGTCAAGCGTCAAACATTTTAGATCCAAACTTTGTAATTGGTGTGTGGGCAAATGCCAGCAGACAAAAAATTACGACATTAAACGAGGTTAAAAAAGATGGATCTTTTAAGGCCGACACCCATTCAGGACCATGGATACAAGTTTCAAGGTTAGGTATGCCATTAACCAACGAAGCAGTTGTTCCTCTAGATGATAAAGATTTATGGAACAGAATTACGCCTTATCAGGATTTAAGTTTGTTAAGCAAATTTGGAAATTATTTTTACAATCCTGAACTGGCGCTTTATATGGATGATGC